>NZ_AKJO01000074.1:0-78118 GCF_000282295.1 Pseudomonas sp. GM33 | reverse complement strand
CGGAGGGCAATGCCCCCGGATGAATACCGCAGCGAAGGAACCCCGAGCCTAGGCGAGGGGCCGTACGTAAGGGGCGAGACCTTTTGGTTACTTTTGGCTGGGCCGGCACTCCGGGCGTTTGCCAAAAGTGACTCGCCGTAAGGGCGAAACCATAAGCCGCCGTTACCTAAATAACGGATATGTACTCAACCAAAAAACCAAGCCTACACCCCCAGACGAAACTGCTTGGGCGTAACCCCAAACCGCTTCCGAAACGCCCGAATAAAATTACTGGCCTGCCGATACCCCAACCGCTCGGCAATCCGCTCAATCGGCTGATCGCCGGCCGTCAACCAATGGCGCGCCAACTCCAGACTGTCGCTACGGCTCTGTTGCGTCGCCGCAGTCTGCCAATGCCGCAACATGCTCTGATGCAAAAACGCATTAGCCCCTAACAACGGCTCATCAAGGCTAACCGCTGGCAGACTCAAACACGGATGCGCGCCCTCCAGCACCTCGATACCCACGCTACGCAACCACTGCCCGGCCGCCTGCTGCGGCGTCAGGCGAACGCTGACAAACACCTCGGCCGGCGCCCGCCCCAAACGTCGGGCGATGTTGCGCACCAACGTCAGGGTCGCCGCATCGAGGCCGAAAAAATGCGCCTGGCGGTCAGCATTGCGCAGGTGCAGGCGGGCCTGCCCGTCACCCTCCTCCAGTTCCGCCACCACATAATTGGTCACCCGTGGCAGGAAATCAGTGAAGCACGCCAGGCTCGCGCGCAAGGTGGCGGCGGAATCCAGCAGGATGTTCAAACCCCGCAACGTGGTGGTCGCCATGCCATTGACCAGCTCACAGCCAAACGACGCCCCCGCGCCCGCACGTTCGCATTCGTTCCACAGGCGCTCGACCAGGTGCGCAGGCACGTGCAGATCCTGCCCTTCGAGCAACGAAAGAGAGATGCCGGCCCGTTGCAGCAGTTGGTCCTGGCACAGGCCGGACTGCCGGGCATGGCTGAGAATGGTGCGGGTGAAGGCGCTGGAAATGAACGGTTGGCAGGTCATGGCACGTTACGGCGAGAAGACAGGCGTGTACTTATGCCAGCCTCTGTGCTATCGATCCAATGCATTAAAAGTATCCGCCAAATGCAGGAGACGCATGATGGATCTACGACAACTCCGCCACCTTGTCGCCCTGGCCGATTACCGCAATTTCGGGCGTGCGGCCGAGGCGATCAACCTCAGCCAACCGGCCTTCAGCCGCAGCATCCAGACCCTGGAGCGCGACCTCGACTGCGCGCTGGTGGAGCGCAGCAGCCGCGAATTCCGCCTGACGGGCCAGGGTGAACTGGTGCTGCAACATGCCCGGCGCCTGCTCGCCGGCAGCCAGGCCCTGCACAACGAACTGACGCAATACAACGGCCTGACCGGTGGCGAGTTGCACTTCGGCTGTGGCCCGTATCCGGCCCAGGTGCTGGTGCCCGAGGCGCTGGCGGAATTCATCCAGGCGCACCCAGCGATCCGCATCAGTTTCCACCAGGGCGACTGGGAACAACTGGCGGTCTGGCTTCGTGAACAGCAGATCGAATTCCTCGTGGCCGATGCGCGCTACTTCACCGGCGACCCGCAATACCAGGTACAGCTGTTGCGACCCCGACGCGGGCGATTCTTTTGCCGTGTCGGTCATCCCCTCGCGCACCAGCAGGACCTGTCCCTGCGCGCCCTGCTCGACTTCGCGGTGGTCGGCACGCGAATACCGCCGATGATTCGCAAGATCCTCGCCGACGCGCAGGGCGAGGCGGACTTCAACCCGAGCGTGGAATGCGCGCAGTTCGATGCCATCCGCCGCGTGGTGATGCGCTCGGACGCGGTGGGCATAGCGACCATCGAGGCCCTGGCCGAACTCGCCGACCAGGGTCTGATCCGCCTGCTGGAGTTTGCCGACGTGCCCAAGGACGACCCCGGCCTGCAATTGCACTACGGCATCGTCAGCCGCGCCGGCCACTCCCTGACACCGGCGGCGCTGGCGATGGTCGAGGCAGTGCTGACGGTTGACCGGCGTTTGTTGGCGTCGAACTAAGGCTTGCCTGCAACGCCGCAATCCTTGTGGGAGCGAGCTTGCTCGCGATAGCGGTGTGTCATTCAGCAATGATGTCGGCTGACACGGCCCAATCGCGAGCAAGCTCGCTCCCACAGGGTTCGGCGTTGCCTTGATGTCACGCACGCCGCGCCAGCGCCTGCAATGCCCGGGGCTCACCGAGGGCGCGCAGCAGGCAATGCATCGCTTCCTCGCGGCTGCGCTCGAAGCGATAGCGGGACTCGATGTACAGCGCCAGTTTCAACTCCACGGGTTCGTCCAGGGGCAGCGGCACGTGTTGCAGGCCCAGCACACTGGCGACCCGGCTCGGCAGGCTGATGCCCAATGGCTGGCGGTCGGCGATCAGCTTCGCGGCCAGGGTGCTCTGGGTGCTCATCGCGATATGGCGGCGCAGGCCTTTCAAGCCGAGCTGCAAGTCCACCGGGCTGAGTCCGTCGCGGCGGCTCGACACCTGAATCTGCGGTTGCTCCAGGTACTCCTGCTGGGTGCGCGGCGGCGTCTTGAGCGCGGTGCCATAGGCGAACACGTAATGGTCGGCGGGCAATGCCTGCTTGTGCAGGCCGGCCAGCCCGGCCAGCGGCTGGTCGAGGTCGATCAGGATATCCAGCTTGCCGCTGGCCAGGTCCTGCAAGGCGTCACGGCGCCGGGGCTGGAAATAACGCACCTGCCAATCGGCATGGGGCGATTCGAGCAAGGCATCGAGCAGCACCGGTTGCAGGCAATCCAGGCAACTGATGCGCAGCAGCGGATTGTTCTGCCGCGCGGCGGGGATCATGCGCAAGCCATCGCGCAATGACTCGAGTGCCGCGCGCACGTAGTCGGCCAGTCGATGGGCGACCAGTGTCGGTGTCACGCCCAGGCGACTTTTGATGAACAGTGGATCGCCGCACAGCTCGCGCAGGCGGCGCAACGCATTGCTCATGGCCGGTTGCGACAGGCACATCACCTCGGCGGCACGGGTGACGCTGCGCTGCTGGTAAATCGCATCGAAGGCGAGCAACAGGTTCAAATCGAGCTGGCGTAAATCAAGCATGGTCTTGCTCCGGCAAATCGCTTAACGTCGGGCAGCCTAACCAGTGTTCCGGAACAAGCTGTGAGCCCTACATGACAAAAAGCGATCAGCCACTGCACGATCAAGCCATACCCAATGCGTTCTACGCACCGACCCTGCTGCCGGCCATCGAAGAGCTGCTGGCCCGTGGTGTGGACCGCGAACACATCGAAGGCCTGTTTCGTCGCAGCCTGTTCGAGTTGCGCACACCCTTCATGCGCGTTCCGCTGTTCATGTCGCGGCGCTTCTGGGCGTTTGCCCTGGAACGGACCGGCGACCCGCTGATCGGTCTGGCGGCCGGTCGGCGCTTCGTTTCCACCGCCACCAATGGCCTGACGTACCTGTTCGATGTGGCCGAATCACTGGACAGTGCCTGCCAGTATTTCGTGCGCTTCTTTCCGTTTTTCAACGGGCACTTCCAGGCGCAGATCCTGCGCGGCGGCGACACCGTCGAACTGCGCCTGCTTGATCGCGGCAGCGTGAAAGCCAGCACAGCCACCGCCGATTACATCCTCATCAGCCTGTGCAGCATGTTGCGGCGCAAGTTCCTCGCCAGCGGCCTGGAACGCGATCCGGTGCTGGGCATCGGGCTGACCGGGCCCTGCACCGCCAACCCGCAGGAACACGAGCAAGCCTTCCGCGCCCCCGTGCAGTGGCAACAGGCACAACACTCGATCCGCCTCGATCCACAACTGTTCGTCATCCCGTTGACGCCGGGCAATCATGAACTGGAGCAGACACTGGTCGAACTGCTGGAGCAGACCCGACGCAACAGCGAACCGACCTTGCTGGATCAAGTCTGCGACCATTTGATAGTCGACCTCGCACAAGCCAACTGGCAGCAATGGTGCAATGCCCAGCATCTGCTCGAGCGCACCGCAGCCCGACGCTTGAAGGCATTGGGCTGGAGTTTTTCCGAGTTGCTCGACGAGTACCGCCGCTTCCGGGCCGAAGATTTTTTGCAGGGGACAGACCTGGAGCTGGTGGAGATTTCCGATCGCCTGGGCTACAGCGATGTACAAAGCTTCAACCGTGCATGCCTGCGGTGGCTGGGGTGCGCGCCGGGCGCCTGGCGAGCCCGGCTCCTGCAAGGGACCATGCCCACGTTGAAACTGTAGGAGCCAGCTTGCTGGCGATGGACTCTAATGCGCCGCGTTCATCCAGCTCACCCGCGTTATCGTTGACGACCATCACTGGCAAGCCAGCTCCTACAGGGGACCCGCGTTCATCCCGTTAACACGCGTCATCGTTAACGACCATCGCTGGCAAGCCAGCTCCCACAAGGGACAGTGAAAGCCACAAAAAAATCACGCTCGTGCGCCACGGGTGCCATCGGTTTTTTTGCGTCCCCCCGGTTTCCAGCTACAAATGATGGGTGGGTTGAGTGTCCGCAATCCTGACAGCGATGGTCAGGGGGCGGACGTCGATGGATGGCTTCGGTTTTACGGATGGTCAGGCGCATGGCTCAAGGCAAGTATCGCTCCGACATTGATGGGCTGCGCGCTGTCGCGGTGATTGCCGTGCTGCTGCATCACCTCAAGGCCGGTCTGTTGCCCGGCGGCTATGTGGGCGTCGACATCTTCTTCGTCATCTCGGGATTCCTGATCACGTCCCAGGTGTTTTCCGAGGTCAAGCGCAATGCCTTCTCGCTCAAGGGGTTTTATCAGCGGCGCATCAACCGCATCGTGCCGGCGCTGGCGACGGTGCTGCTGGCGACCGTGATCGCCGGGGCCTTCATCCTGTCTCCGGTCGACCTGGTCCGGCTCAATGTCAGCGCCCTGCTCTCGCTGCTGGGTGTCTCGAACATCTACATCTGGGTCAAGTACGGCAACTACTTCGCCGCCGATGCCAGCGAAGCGCCTTTGCTGCACACCTGGTCGCTGGGTATCGAAGAACAGTTCTACGTCATCTGGCCGCTGTTCATCGTGTTGCTGTATCGCCTGGCGCCGCGTTACGTGTTGCCCGTGCTGGCCATCGGCGTGGTGCTGGCAGTGGGGGTTTCCGAGTACGCGACGGGGGTCTTCGCCACGGCGGCCTACTACCTGCTGCCCACGCGTTTTTTCGAACTGATGCTGGGCGGGCTGCTGGCGATCTACCTCCATTCACCACGCGTGATCGGTAGACTGGCGGCCCATGGCTATGCGCTGGCGGGCTACCTGCTGATCGGTTTCTCGCTGTTTGCCTTGAACCCCGACTCCACCTTTCCCGGGATCAACGCCCTGATTCCCTGCCTGGGCGCCGCCTTGCTGATCCTGGCCGGCAGCGGCGAACGCCATTCACGCTTGCTCACCAGCCGGCCCATGGTGTTTGTCGGCCTGATCTCCTACTCGCTGTATTTGTGGCACTGGCCGCTGATTGCCTTCCTGAACTACGTGGAAATCCCCATCGACCTGCCCGTGGGTGCGCTGCTGATTGCCGCCGCTGTCCTGCTGTCGTGGCTGTCCTGGCGGTACGTCGAAGTGCCGTTTCGCCGTACCGGGGCCGGCCTGCACTTTGCCCGGGTGTTCATCCGCCGGTTTGCCCTTCCGGCGTTGGGGCTGGCTGTGCTGGCGGGGCTGAGCCTGCAGTTCAACGGTTTTCCACAACGCTTCAACGCCGACGTTTCAGCGCTTGAAGCGATGACCCTGAACAAGCCTGCCGAGGTCCGCCGCGGCTGCCATGTGCCCAATGCGCTGTACAAGACCGAACCCAACGAGCACTGCCGGCTGGGCGCAACCAAGGATGAACTGGACGGCATCATGATCGGCGACTCGTTTGCCAATCACTTCACCGGCATGGTCGACATCCTGGCCAGGCCCAACAACATCATGCTCATGGACTACACCATGGACTCCTGCCCGCCGATCCTCGGCTACACCGCCGAAATGCCTGCGGTGTATGCGGCCCATTGTGCGAAACGCAATGAGCGGGTGTTCAGCCTGATCGAGCAGAACAAGTATCGCTACGTGGTACTGGCGGCGATCTGGCCCAAGGATGCCAGGGCCAGGGATCTGGTCGAGGCGAGCCTGCGGCGGGTGGTGGAGAACAGCGGCCAGGTGATCGTCATCCTGAGCAACCAGCACATCGAAAAGGCCGCGAGTTGCCCGATTCGCCGGCTGATGTTCGACACCGGGCACAACTGCTCGGTGGCCCAGAGCGCTCTGGCGCCCTATTGGGCGGACGTGCGGGCCAGGTTCCCGCAGATACGCTTCATCGACCCCAATCAGGTGATATGCCCGGCCGGCGTGTGCAGTCCGATCATCGAGGGTCAGTTGCTGTACCTGGACGACTCACACTTGAACGAAGTGGGCTCGCGGTTTATCGGCCACACCTTGCTCGATCGTGGCTTCTCCTTGCTGCACGACCCCAAGGCCAACCCGCAGACCGCCGACGCAAGGTCGGGTGCCAGCGTGGTCAATTGACCCCACCTCTCCCCGCTCACGGGCGCCCGGCAGAAGGTGCGCCCGGCTCATGAAACAGCCACTGACCCGCCCCCCCTCGACCTCTCGGATCGTTGAATTTGCCATGCCCCGACAGGCACGTGCCAATAGATTGTCGGTCGATTCTTGACGATAGCAAATGGCCACATACGCGTAAGAGTAGTCGGAATTTGGGGAAAAGCGTCAAGAAACCGGTGACTCAAATCTGACACACTCAAGCTGCTACAACCCTTGTATTTCGCGGCTTACGACCGTTTATCGCTTTCTTTGGATTTTCGCCAATCGCCCAAAATCGGGGGAAAACCCAACAGTGGTGCGAGGTTGATGGCATTTGGCCCCCCGAGTTTGGGGGTGTCTTGCCCAATTAACATGCCGGATGGCTGACGCGGTTTTCCGAGGCTGGTCTATACCCCTTTTGACAGTTTTACTTCGCAACTCTCCACCGTCTTACGAGGCACGCCAATATGGACGTGAGCGTATTTGGTACGGGCTATGTTGGCCTGATACAAGCAGCGGCACTGGCCGATGTCGGGCATCGTGTCCTGTGTGTCGACATCGACCCGAACAAGATCCGGCAACTGCAACAGGCCGTGCCACCGATCAGTGAGCCAGGGCTTTCCGGCACCCTTGAAGAAAACATCAAGGCCGGTCGCCTGCTCTTCACCACCCAGGCCAGCGATGCAGTGGAGCATGCCGATCTGATCTTCATCGCCGTCGGTACGCCCGCCGACGAAGACGGTTCCGCCGACCTCAGCCATGTGCTGAACGTGGCCCGGCAGATTGCCAGTTTCATGGAGGCCGACCGCACCCTGATCATCAAGTCCACGGTGCCGGTCGGTACGGCGGACCAGGTCAGTGCCACCGCTGTCGAAGAGTTGCAACGCCGCGGCAAAGGCTCGTTGAAGGTTCGGGTGGTGTCCAACCCGGAGTTTCTCAAGGAAGGCAGTGCCCTGGCCGATTGCATGCGTCCGGACCGGATCATCATCGGTACCGCTGACGATGAAGCCCGCAGCCAGATGAGCGACCTCTACGCGCCGTTCTGCCGTAACCGCGAAAAACTGATGTTCATGGACAATCGCAGTGCCGAGCTGACCAAGTACGCGGCGAACGCGATGCTGGCCACGCGCATCAGTTTCATGAACGAACTGGCCAACCTCACCGAGTTGCTGGGCGCCGATATCGAAGCGGTGCGCAAAGGCATCGGTTCGGACCCACGCATCGGTTACCACTTCATCTACCCCGGCTGCGGCTTCGGCGGTTCCTGCTTCCCCAAGGACCTGCGTGCCCTCCTGCACACCGCCGAGCAAAGCGGCATGCCCTTGCGTCTGCTGCGCAGCGTGACCGAGGTCAACGACCGCCAGCGCCATATTCTGTTCAGCAAACTCAAGGCGCAATTCCCCGGCGGACTGGCCGGCAAATCCATCGCCGTGTGGGGCCTGGCGTTCAAACCCAACACCGATGACATGCGCGAAGCCCCCAGCCGTTATCTCATGGAGGCACTCTGGGCCGAAGGCGCAAGCGTGCAGGCCTACGACCCGGAGGCCATGTCCGAGTGTCGGCGCCTCTACGGCTACCGTGACGACCTGCACCTGTGCGCCACCCGCGATGACACACTCGAAGACGCCGATGCCCTGGTGATCTGCACCGAGTGGAAGAACTTCCGCGTGGTCGACTTCGACCTGCTGGCGAGCAAACTGCGCTGCCGGGTGATCGTCGACGGGCGCAACCTCTACAACCCGGAGCAGGTGGCGGCTGCCGGCCTGCACTACAGCGGCATCGGCTTACGCCACATCGTGCCCGAGGCCTTGCGTCCATGAAGATTCTCGTCACCGGAGCGGCCGGTTTCATTGGTGCCCATTGCGTGCTGCGACTGTTGCGCGACGGCCACCAGGTATTCGGCCTCGACAACTTCAACAGCTACTACGACCCGCAACTCAAGCACGATCGCGTGCGCTGGGTGCAGGAGCAGGCACGCCCTTTCCAGCTCGCAACGGTTGACCTGGCCGATACGCCGGCCATAGAGGCGCTGTTTGCCAGGGAGAAACCCGAGGTGGTGATCCACCTCGCCGCCCAGGCCGGTGTGCGCTACTCCCTGGAAAATCCCCGGGCCTACCTCGACAGCAACTTGAGCGGTTTCCTGAACATCCTCGAAAGCTGCCGCAACCACCCGGTCAAACACTTGATCTACGCCTCGTCCAGCTCGGTGTATGGCGCCAACCAGCACACACCCTACTCGGTGCGCGATGGTGTCGATCATCCGCTCTCGCTGTATGCCGCGACCAAGAAGTCCAATGAGTTGATGGCCCACAGCTACAGCCACCTGTTCGGCATTCCCTGCACCGGGCTGCGCTTCTTCACGGTATACGGCCCCTGGGGACGGCCTGACATGTCGCCGATCCAGTTCGCCCGGGCCATTGCCGAAGAGCAGCCACTGAAGCTGTTCAACCACGGCGAGCACCAGCGCGACTTCACCTACATCGACGACATCGTCGAGAGCATCACGCGCCTGATCGAGTGCCCACCGCACGCCAATGATCAATGGGACCGCGAACACCCGGACCCGGCCACGAGCATGGCGCCCTGGCGGATTTTCAATATCGGCGGCCAGCACCCGGTAGCGCTCAAGGATTACCTGGCGCTGCTGGAAAAACACATGGGGCAAAAAGCCCGGGTCGAGCTACTGCCGCTGCAGCCCGGCGATGTCCTCAACACCTGCGCCGATGCCAGCGACCTGGCTCGCGCGACCGATTTCCAGCCGCGCATAGAGCTGGATGAGGGACTTGGGCAGTTTGTTGCCTGGTTCCGCGCTTACTACTAACCAAGTAATTAAACAATTAACACTAATCAGACAAGTAATTAACTGACTAATACCAATTAACTAAGTAACAAAGCGATCAAAAACAATTAACTAAACAATAATCTGTTTAGCACTAACTAACTGCCTATCGCCCACGCCGCACGCGGCTGAACTTTGCGGAGGAATTATGACTGGTCATGAGAAAAGTGTGCCCCTGGACACAATGCGCAGAGACAAGCGCATGGACCCCGAGCACCGCATGCGCATGGACGCCGCCATTCACATGCAGGGACGTGGCTGGATTACCGGTCGCGACGGTGGCCGACCCTGGACCCTGTCGCGCACCAACCGCGTGTTGGCCTGCTGCGGTGCGCTGCTGATCCTGGTGCTGATTGCGCCGGTGCTGCTGGGCCTGGCGCTGGCCATCAAATGTACCAGCCCAGGGCCGGTGATGTTCGTGCAGAAACGCACCGGTTACCGCGGCCGCCTGTTCGGCATGTACAAGTTCCGCACCATGGTCATCAACGCCGAGGAGCTCAAGGAGTCCCTGCGGCACCTGAACAAGCACGGCGCCGACGCCATCGATTTCAAGATCGACAAGGACCCGCGCATCACCGGCATCGGCGCCTTTCTGCGGCGCACCAGTCTCGACGAGCTGCCGAACCTGTTCAACGTCGTGAGCGGCGACATGCGTCTTGTCGGCCCCCGGCCCACTTCGTTCAACGCCTATCGCTACAAGGACAATCACCTCGTTCGCCTGAGCATCTACCCCGGCATGACCGGCCTGTGGCAGATCTCCGGGCGCAGCAATATCGACTTCGACCAGCGCGTCGAGCTGGATCTGCGTTACATCGCCCAACAGAGCCTGCTGCTTGATTTGAAGATTCTGTTGAAAACCCCTTTCAAAGTATTCAGCGGCCACGGAGCGAGTTAAATGGACGGTTCAACTGCTAAAAGCCTCAGCATTGCCAGCCCGAGCGAGTCCAACCTGACATCGACCGTGCTGGACCAGGACCTGCGGATCCTGTTCCTGACCGCCGCCAACCCCGGCGCGGGCACCACCACCAGCGCCCTGGCGCTGGCCAGCCAACTGGCGCAGATGAGCAGCGGCCTGGTGCTGCTGGTGGACGCCAGCCAGTCGGCGACCAACCTCACGCAACAGTTGGGGCTGACCAGGGAACGGGGGTTTCACGACTTGCTGTTCAACACCCAGAACCCGCCCTTGTTGCAGGACTGTGTGGTGAACGTGTCCAGCCTGCCGTTCCACGTACTACCGTTCGGCCGTCACTCCCGGGGCAACGAACACCTCACACCTGAACGCCTGGGCCCGCTGCTCGATCAACTTGGCAGTCAGTACCGCTTCGTGGTGATCGACGGCGATGCCGTGTATTCGGATTCCGACACCCTGGCCATCAGCACCCAGGCGGACGGCGTGGTCATGGTCGTGCGCTCTGAGGACACTCGCTGGGAAGTGGCGCAGGCCGCCGCCCAGCGCCTGAGCCAGGCCGGCGCGAAACTGGTCGGCAGCGTGTTCAACCGACGCAAGTACTACATGCCCAAGTGGCTGTACAAAAACCTGTGAGCAACCAGATAAGGATGACGCCATGAACGCCAAGATGCTTGTCCTGCTGTTGCTGCCGCTTGCAGGTTGCTCCAGCACTTCCTCCGACCAATCCCAAAGCATGCCGGTGCAGATCCTCACGGCTCCGCCGGCCAATGCCCAGGCCACCGACGTGCCCAAGGTCGAGCAGACCCTGCGGCCACAAGATGTACTGGACGTGATCTTCCACATCAGCACCAGTGGTTCGGACGCCTATCGCGTGCAGTCCGGCGACATGATCGCGCTGAACTTCACCGCCGCCAGCCAGCTCAACGGCAACCAGCTGGTGCTGCCCGATGGCACCATCGAACTGCCCGGGGCCAACACCTCGGTGAAAATCGAGGGGCTGACCCGCGATCAGGCACGTGACGCGATTCAGCGCGCCTACGACCGCAAACAGCTGTTCCAGCCCAACCGCAATCAACTGTCGGTGAACCTGGTGAGCCCGCTGACCAATGAACAGAACCTCAAGTCCGTGCTCAACCACCCCGGCACCGGCATGAGCCGGGAAATCACCGTAGGCACCGACGGCTACGCCAGTTTCCCGGAAATCGGCGCCGTGCCGCTGCAAGGCATGACCGTCAACCAACTGGAGGCCTTCCTCAATAAACGCTACGCCACCTTGCCGGGGCGCATGACCGTGGACGTGCTGCTCAAGTCCACCGCCGGCAACGAGATTTTTGTGCTGGGTGAAGTCGGCCAGCCGGGCTCCTACCCGATCCGCCGCCCGGTGTCGGTGCTTGAGGCCCTGACCATGGCACGCGGCTCCAACGTCAAGGCGCGCCTGGACTCGGTGATGATCATGCGGCGCAACGGCAACCAAGTGGTCGCGCATCGTTATGACGTGGAGAAAGCCTTGTCCGGCGATGCCTCGCAAATCGCCTACCTGCAGGCCGACGACATGCTGTACGTGCCCAAGACCAAACTGGCCAGCGCCGGCGAACTCGCCCGGCAACTGGCGGACGTGGTGTTGTTCCAGGGCGTGGGCATGAGCTTCAGCTATCGCGTCGACAACAAAGACAGCAACGACTAACTCTCAGGTGACCGCTATGAATCCAAAGGAAAACTACCTGCATGAGTTCTTCAGGATCTTCTTCGCCAACAAGCAATTGGTGAAACGAGTATTCCTGGTCTTTGCAGTGATCGCCGTGGTCCTGCCGCTGATGCTCAAGCAGAGTTTCGATATCACCGCCCAGGTGATCGTGCAGTCCAAGAAAATCTCCCAGGGGGATGCCACCAGCACCCTCAACCAGGAGAACGCGTCCTTCATTCCGCCGTCGCTGGCGGACATGGAGACCGAGAGCAATATCCTGCGTTCGCCGGCCTTGATCCGCCAGACCATCGGCCAGTTGCGCGAAAAGGGTGAGTACACACCGCCCGTGAGCGTCCTCAACAAAGTGCTGGTGCAGCCGTTCAAACGCTTTGTCAGCAATCCCGTTCGCGAGCAGGTGATCAACCCGCTTCGCAGCATGCTGGGGCTGCAGACCGATCCGGTACGCGACACCGTGCTCGATGTGCTCACCCAGGAAGCGTCCGACGCCCTCAAGGTTGAAACCTTGCCAGGCTCCAACGTGATCTCGATCGTCTACAGCTTCCCTGACCCGGCCCAGGGCACCCGCTTCGTCGCCGCCCTGCTGCAGAACTACCTGGTCAACCGCCAGGAAATGCAATCGATCGACCTGCCGCAGAGCTTCTACGAAACCAAGAAGTTGCAGTACCAGGTACGTCTCGATGGCCTGGAAGCCAATCGCCTGGCCTTGCTCGAAAGCATCGGTTCCTCCGATCCCAAGGAAGAAATCACCTTCCGCCTCAACGCGATCAACACCGAGGAGCAGGCGCTCAACCTGTATCAGGACCGGTTGCTGCAAAGCCAGCGCTGGCTCGAATACCTGAAAACCAACCTGGCCACCGCCAACAACGCCAGGTTCAACGACTACACCTTTCCCTACACCTTCACCACCACGGTCGACAACGTCGCTTTCGAAGACCGCGAGATCAAGCAACTGGGTGAGCAACTGACGACCCTGGTCAGCCGCTACATGAGCGACCTGGCGATCTTTCAGCCCGGCAGTGAACCGATGCTGCTGGCACGTGAGCAGATCACCCGCACCCGTGGGCAGTTCCTGAAGATTGTCAGCAACCGGATCCAGGAGCGTACCAGCGACCTGGCGACGGTCAGCTCGGTCATCGACCAGAAAACCGCGCGCATTGCCGAGTTCAAGAACCGCATCCACCAGTTGCAGGAAACCCAGAGCAAGCTGCGGCAGATGGACACCGAGATCGATGCGCTGCATGCGGCGTTCTCCACCTATGCCCAGCGCTTCGCCGAAAGCAGCACCGCGCGCGCGCTGGACAACGACCTGTCCAACGCCCGGGTGCTCAGCCCGCCATTCGAACCGACTGAAGCGGCGTTCCCCAAACCGCTGCTGATCATCCCGTTCGGGCTGTTCACTGGCCTGCTGCTGGCGATTGCCCTGGTCTACGTGCGTGAGTTCTTCGACCACCGCTTCAAGCACCCTGCGCAAATCACCCATGAACTGGGCTTGCCGGTGCTGCTGGTGCTCAACGATCAAAGCACCCTGCCAAACAATCCGCACAAGAACTGGAGCGTTCCGGCCCTCGTGCATTGGGTGCGCAATTGAACGCGGCGCTCGGCACCCCCCGCGACCTGCCGATCATTCATTTGCTCAGCAGCGGCGGTTTCTATGGCGCCGAGCGGATGCTGCTGGACCATTGCCTGGCGACGCCGGGGCAGCACCAGGTGCTGTTTCTCGATGCGCCGCCAGAGCTGATCGCGCGTTTTCGCGAAGCGGGCGTCGATTGCCTCGGCTGCACGGGCCTGGGCGGGTTGCTGGGGCATTTGCGCCAGCGTCGGGACCGGCGGCCACTGATCAATACGCACAACTTCAAGGGCCTGCTGTTCGGCTGGGTCGGCGCCACGCTGTTGCGCCTGCCCCTGGTGATCACCCAGCACGGTTTCACCCCGCGCAGCCGCAAGCAGAAGTTCTACACCTGGCTGAGCCTGCAACTGTGCCGCACGGCTTCGGTCGACCGGGTGGTGTGTGTCGCCGAAAGCATTGCGGCGCTGCATCGCCAGGCCAACGTGCGCACGGACAAGTTGCAGGTGATCCCCAACGGTCTGCCGGCGGCCAAAGCCCTGCTGCCGCACAGCGGCGCACGTCAACGCTGGCTGGCCGGTTACGTCGGGCGATTGAGCAGTGAAAAAGGCCCTGACCTGTTTCTCGATGCGCTGATCCCGTTGTGTCAGCAGTATCCGCAACTGGATGCGGTGATGCTCGGCGACGGGCCGGAGCGGGAAAGCCTGCAGGCGCGCATCGACGAGGCCGGCATGCAGGCACGCATCACGTTGCCGGGCTACCAGACCGACATGCGCGTCTGGTGGCGGCAACTCGATGCGCTGGTGATCAGCTCGCGCACCGAAGGCACGCCGATGATTCTGCTCGAAGCGATGCAGGCCGGCGTGCCGGTGGTGGCCTTTGGCGTCGGCGGGATTCCCGATGTCTTGCAGGACCGCCACAACGGCCTGCTTGCCGCGCCCACCGACAGCGCCGCCCTCGCCCGTCAGATCGGCACGCTGGTGCGGGACCCGGCACTGGCCGGCGAGTTGATCGACAACGCAAAACGTACGCAACGGGATCGCTACGACCTCAAGGCCTTGGCCGAACGCTGGTCGCAGCTTTACATCCGCACTGCACGGGAGGCACGCGCGTGATTTTTCCGCTCTCGATCGTCAGTTTGCTCGGCCTGGTCTGCCTTGGTCTGCTGGCCAGCCCTTATCCGTATCTGGCGCCGGGCGCGGTGCTGGGCCTGGTGGGTGTCGCGGTGCTGTACCGCAAGCCGACCTGGGGCCTGCTGGGCATTGTCGCCATCCTGCCGTTCGAGGGGCTGTTCAAGGACAACGCATTATCGGGCTCCAAGTTCCTCGGGGCCTCGCTGGCGCTGGTCCTGATGCTGCAACTGGCGATTCGGCAACTGCCGGCCGATCGCCTGCGCAGCAATATCTGGCACTTGCTGGCCGGTTTCATGCTGCTGTACCTGCTCAGTCTGTTGAACACCGACGACATGGGCATCTCCCTGGGCCACCTGCGCGAATTGAGCGTCGGCCTGATTCTGTTTGTCATCACGCTGCTGGTGGCGCGTGAGTTGAACCTCGACATGTTCGCCCGGCTGGTCGCCATCAGTGTCGCGGTGACCTGCGCCATGGCCATGTTCTCCACCAAATACCAGGACGCCGGCCGTGCGTCCGGCTTGCTCAAGGACCCGAACAACTTCGCCCTGCTGATCGCCTTCGCCGTGCCCATGGCGCTGTTGCTGGTGGTGCGCAGCCCGAACCTGTTGCACCGGTTGTTCTGGGGGGGCTGCACCCTCCTGTTGCTGGGCGGCATGACCAAGACCGATTCCCGTTCGGGGCTGGTGGTGTTGCTTCTCAGCCTGTTGATCGGCGCATGGCATTACCGTGCGCAGTTGCCACGCATTCGCCCGCGCCACCTGGGCTTTGCCATGCTCGGCCTGGCGATTGTGATTCCGCTGGGGCTCTATGCGATGCCGGCCGGTTACGTGGCGCGCATCCAGTCGCTGAGCATCCTCGGTTCCGGGGCCAAGAGCCAGGACCCGTCCCTGGGCCGTCGCGCCTCCTACATTGTGGTCGGCAGCGCGATGATCGCCGAGAACCCCTTGCTCGGCACCGGCCCCGGTACGTTCCCGCTGCATTACGCCACCACCGGTTACGCCAAGGCCTTTTCCATCAAAGGCGAGACGCAAGACCTGTACCGGCGCGCCCACAACACCTACCTGGAAATCTTCAGTGAACTGGGGATTCCCGCCGGCCTGATGTTCGTCGGCATGCTCGCCCTGGGCTTGTACAACCTGCTTCGCGCCCGCCGGGCCTGGCTGTTGCGCGGGGACGCAGCGCGGGCCGATGTGATGACCCACCTGAGCATGAGTTTTCTGTCGTTGGCCTTGTTCCTGATGTTCCTCAGCGCGCCGAACCACAAGTACCTGTGGATCATGCTCGCGTTGACCAGCGTGCTGCGCACCAAGGCCGAAGAAGCCCCGTTGACGGAGGTCAGGGCATGAACCGCATCAGTATCGTCATCCCGATGTACAACGAAGCCCGGCACATCGCCCGGACCCTGTTCGCGGCACAACATGCCGCCGATGCGGCCAGGGTGGAATGCGAGTTGATCGTGGTCGACAACGGCTCCGACGACCAGGGCCCGCACATCGCCCGGCAGTTCGGCGCCCAGGTGCTGGTCCTGCCAGGCCTGCTCATCGGCGCATTGCGCAATCGCGGCGCGGCGATCGCCCGGGGTTCATGGCTGGCCTTTATCGATGCCGACATCGAGATGCCGGAGAACTGGTTCAAGCTGCTGTTCGACCTCGAATCCGCCGGCCAGGCCGATGTCATGGGGCTTGACCTGCACACCCCGGCCGAAGCGCCGTGGTACGCCGATGCCTGGCAGCGCCGCACCTTGCACCCCGATTCGCAGCCGTTGCATGTCGTGCAATGGCTGCCCAGTTCCAATCTGCTGATGCGCCGTCGCTGGTTCGACAAGGTTGGCGGTTTCAATGAACAACTGCGCACCGGCGAGGACAAGGAACTGACCATGCGCCTGGCCGATGCGGGCGCCAAGCTGCGCTCGGTGAACCGGAGCGTGGCGCTGCACTGGGGCTACGAAGGCAGTTGGCGCGAATGGATGGGCAAGGAGCTGTGGCGCCAGGGCAGTCATCTGCAACTGCTGCGCACCCATGGCCCGAGCCTGCGCCTGCTGCGTTTTCCGCTGCTGTCGATGGCCGCCTGGGGGATCGACTTCCTGGCCATTTCCGCCCTGTTCGACGGCTTCCCCCACCATGCGGTGCTGATGCTGTTACTGACCGTCCTGCCCGCCCTGGGCCTGAGCCTGCGCCAGAGTGCCAAACACCACGACATGCGCCTGACCCTGCAACTCTGGGGCCTGCACTGGGTGCGCCTGCACCTGGCGGGCGCCGGATTCATCCTCAGCCTTTGTCATTGGAATGCCAGGAGGCCCGCCCGTGGCTGAATTCATTTTCTGGTTGTGCCTGTTGCTGCCGGTCTACGCCTACCTCGGCTATCCCCTGTTACTGACGTTGCTGGCCCCCTTTTATCGGGCACCGCGTCATGGACCGGCGCAACCGATGGACGTGAGCATCGTGATTGCCGCACATAACGAGGCGCGGCATATCGAGAAAAAACTGCGCACCGTGCTGGCCCAGGATTACCAGGCCCGCTCGCTGCACATCATCCTCGCCAGTGACGGTTCGACCGACGACACCGTGGCCTGCGCCCGCAGGGTCGATGATCCGCGCATCAGCGTGCTCGACCTGCCCCGCCAGGGCAAGGCGGCGACGCTCAATGCCGGGGTCGCGATCAGCAGCGGCGAGATCCTGGTGTTCACCGACGCCGACAACCAATGGTCCGGCGACACCCTCGGCCATCTGCTCGCACCGCTCAACGACCCGCAGGTCGGTGGCTGCGCCGGGCACATGGTGATCCCGGTGACCGGCAAGGGCCTGAGCATTGGCGACAGCCTGTATCGGCATTACGAAGGCTGGCTGCGCTACGTGGAAAATCGCACCGGTTGCATGGTCTCCGCCGACGGCGCCTTGCTCGCCCTGCGCCGCGAGTTGTTCCAGAACGTGCCGGCGGAGGTCAACGACGACTTCTTTATCAGCACCTGCGCCCCGGCGGCCTTCAAAAAGATTGTCTACGTGCCCCAGGCCCAGGTGATCGACCAGGGCGTGGACGAAGCCGACAAGCAGTTCCGTCGCCGTCAGCGGGTCACGGTCGGTGGCCTGCAAAGCCTGGCCCAGCGCCGCGCGCTGCTCAATCCGCTGACCCACGGCCTGTATGCGATTGCCCTGATCAGCCACAAGCTGATCCGGCGACTGGCGCCGATCCTGTTGCTGCCGTTGCTGCTGAGCAATTTCTGGCTGTGGGAAGACCACGGCTTCTATCGCCTGAGCCTGATCGCGCAACTGCTCGGCTACACGGTGGCCATTGCCGGCCTGCTGGATTCGCAACACCGCTTGCCCAAACCCTTTCGCCTCGCCGCGTTCCTTCTGGTGACCCTTGCCGGGATGAGCATTGGCCTGTGGCAGTTCCTGCGCGGTCAGCGTTACGCCCAATGGAACCCCGAGCAAAATCGATAAGAGGCGCGTGCCATGGCGATCAAGCAATTGTTAAAACGCACCAGTGGCTGGCTGTACCTCAATTCCCCGGTCGGGCGCAATCAACTGCACGGCGCCGGGGTGATCCTGATGCTGCACCGGGTGCTGGCCAGCGACCGGGCCGCCGCATTGCCCCATCGCAATGAACTGTGCGTGGGGCCAAAGGCGTTTGAACACCTGCTGCTGTGGTTGAAGAAACACTTCGACTGCGTGCCGCTGATGGACATCCTGCAACCCGGCACGCCACGCTCGGAGCGGCCGAAAGTGACGCTGACCTTCGATGACGGCTGGCGCGACAACGCGGTGAATGCCTTTCCGTTGCTGCAGCAATACCAGGTGCCGGCGAGCATTTTCCTGTCCACCGATTTCATCGGCAGCCGCCAGCGGTTCTGGTGGGAAAGCATCGGCGAAACCCTGTGGAACAGCCATGGCGAACAGGCACGCCGGCACCTGATCGAACGCTTGCAGCTCGCGGGGCGTCCGCTGCCGACACTGTGCGATGACCCGGACGAGCAGCGCCGCAGCCTGGCGTTGCTGAATTTCCTGCAGAGCCTGAAGACCCTGGCGCCGCCGGACCTCCATCGCCTGACCGACGACTGCCCGCAGGAGTCGTTGCCCCAGGCGCTGGACTGGCAGCAGGTGCGTACGCTCGAAGCGTCCGGCCTGGTACGCTTCGGCCCCCACGGTGCCAGCCACGCGATCCTCACCGGTCTCGACGATCAACGCCTGGACGAAGAACTGAGCCGCAGTCGCGACGCGCTGCTGCACGGTTGCAACCGGCCGCTGCCGGTCTATTGCTACCCCAATGGCGACAACGATGCGCGGGTGCGCCAGCACGTGGCCAGGCATGACTTCCCGTTTGCCCTGGGCACCGGAACCGGCCTTTATCGCGGGGCCGAAGATCCGCTGGCCCTGCCGCGCTTCGGCGTCAGCCAGCGTACTGCGCGCAATCCCGAGCTGCTGTCCTGGCGCATCTACCGTGGGGCACGTCCATGAGTCGCAGCCACTACCTCAAGCATCTGGCCCTGAGCATGGGCACCAAACTGGCGATGATCGCCTTGCGCCTGCTGCGCAACGTGCTGCTGGCGCGGATTCTCGGCCCCAGCGAGCGCGGCCTGTTTGCCTTGCTCAGCACCCTGCCCGACCTGATCAGCGCGGCCACCAGCGGCGGCTTGAACTCCGCGGTGGGTTATCAGGCGGCCAAGCAACGACCGATGGGCTTGCTGCTCAGCCAGGTGCTGGTGTTCGGTTGCCTGCTGGCGGCGTTGCTGACCCTGCTGGTGGTGGCGCTGACCCGCGAGTTCGGCAGTGAACTGGACATCACCACGCAATTGGGCCTGCTCGCCTGGCTGTTGCTGCTGGCGGTGCCGCTGACGGTGCTCAAAAGCGGTTTGCTGACCTTGCACAACGCCTCCGGCGGCGTAGTCGCCTTCAATGCCTTGCGCCTGATCGAATCGCTGGCGCCGCTGTTGCTGTTCCTCGCCTTGTTCTGGATGTGGCAAAGCGCGGCGCTGGAAGCGGCGCTGATCAGCTGGCTGGCGGGCATCAGCCTGGTGGTGCTGGTCGGTTGGGTGTGGCTCAAGCGCAACCAGCCACTGACCCTGCAATGGGACCGCGCCAGCCAGAACGAACTGCTGCGCTACAGCGCCCGCAGCCACCCGGACCTGCTGTTCCAGCAAGTGATCCTGCGCTCCGACTACCTGTTCATCGGCGCCCTGCTCGGCAGCACCGCGCTGGGTCACTACGCCATGGCCAGCGCCGCCGCCGAGTTGTTGCTGATCGTCCCGGAAGCGGTCACCACGCCGCTGATGAAACGCCTGCTGCAACAGGAAGAAGGCATCGACAAAGTCACGCCGCTGGCCTTGCGCCTGACAGCCACGGTGATGCTCGGCGCCTGCCTGAGCATGGCGCTGATCGGTGAATGGCTGATCGTCACGCTGTTCGGCGTGGCCTACCAACCGGCCTATCCGGCATTGCTCGCCCTGCTGCCGGGCCTGCTCGGGCTGTGCTACGCGAGCATCCTGCGCCTGGACTTGCTGGGCAAGAATCGCCCGGGTTCGATTTCGTTGTTGATGGGCCTCGGTGCCCTGCTCAACCTGGCGTTGAACCTGGTGCTGATCCCGGCCTACGGCATCGTCGGTGCGGCGGCGGCCTCGTCCATCGCCTACCTGGCAGTGACGGTCGCCCTGCTGGTGATGTATTGCCGCCTGAGCCAGGTGCCGCTCTGGCAAACCCTGATCATCCTGCCCAGCGATATCGCGCCGATGCTGCTGGTGCTGCAACGGAAGTCGGCATGAAGTATTTCGCGCTGCTGGTGAGCCTTGGCCTGAGCGTCGACGTCTATGCCGGGCCGATGCGCTGGGCCGATATCCGCGACGGCAGCCTGTACCTGCAAACGGATCGCCCCGACACCCTGAGCGTGCAATGGGTGCCGGCGTGGCAGGCCGGGGCCAACGAAGAACATCTGTATCTGCTCGATGGCCAGGGCAAGCTTGCGGGCGAACGGGCGATTGCCGCCGCCGAAACCCAGGGCAGCCAGCGCTGGCCACTGACACCGGGTGCCAGCAGTTATCGCCTGGAGATTGCGGGCTACAGTTTCCGCCGCTACCGCGTGGAACACGATGAGCGCACGGTGGCGCTGTTCGCACCGGCCAAGGTGCATTTCAGCGCGGAAACCCGTGACGGCGACGAGCTGTATTTCAAGGTCGCGGCCGGGGAGCACGCCGTCCTCGCCGGCAAGTTCCACGATGGCGTCCAGGCCCTGCAAGCCCAACGCGTGGGCGACGGCAAGCAACTGACGTTGACCCTCAAGCCCTACCGCGCCTATTGGCAATTCGACCAGGCCGAGCTGCCGGTTGCCGACAGCGATCAGGTTTGGCGCCTGCGCCTGCAAGGCAGTGGCAAGGCGGCATTCTGGCTCGATGGCACGGCCAATCTGTTCGCGCAGAATCCGCAACAGCTCAAGCCGGTGCGCGAGGACGATGGCCGGACCCGGTTGACCCTGCACAAGGACCTGCTCGGCAACACCCCGGACCTGGGCATCGCCCTGCCCTACGTGATGCCGCCACCCGCCAGCTTTGCCGTGCTCGATGCGCTCAAACCGCAGGCGGCGACTTACTACAGCCTCGTCGACATCATGGCCACGCGGCCGCACTACGAAGACGCGTTCCGTCGCCTGTACCAGGAGCGGTTCGGCATCACGAAGGACATCACCCTGTTGGCCGGCAGCCAGCGCCAGGCCGAACTGCGCGCCGACAGCACCAGCCATGGCGGCCTCGAGGCCTGGCTGGCCGCGACCCGTGCCTTGGGCGGCAAAGGCACGCACTACATCGGTTTTGCCGACGAGCCGAACCTCAATTACCCGGACTACGCCAGTTTCCAGACCCAGTTCGACAGCATGGCCCGGCAGGTACGCGACAACCCCGACAATGCCAGGGCCGGTGTGCGCATCGCCATCCCGGCCAGCTCGCGTTTTATCAACGGGCCGCTGTCTGAACACGCCGGCGAGCGGCGCGGCATCGATTGGGCCCGGCGCCTGCTCAAGGACAACGGCGAGCAGGTTGACGCCCTGGCCTGGCACGAATGGATGATCCGCGACCTGCTCGCGACCCGTGTCTACCGCGACAGCGTGCGCCGTGCCGCCGAACTGGTGGGGCTCGACGCTCAGGGGCGGCCGCGCAAGGCCTTGTTGCTCGACCAGACCAACATGTCCAGCGGTGCCAGCCTCAGCCCTTACGATCAGGAAACCCACTACGCCTCGCTGTGGTGGGCCTCGGTGGTGATCAACGCGTCCCAGGACGGTCTGCTCGACATGCTCGGCTGGTTCCAGGCCGCGGACGAGCCCGAGTACCCCAAGGGCATGCTGCGGGTGCTCGGCGATGATCGTTTCGAACTCAAACCCGTCGGCCTGGCCCAGCAGTTCATCCGGCAACACTGGCTGAGCCAGGTGGTGCGCCTGGACAACGATGCCTTCGAAGTCGATGCGCTGGCCATGGCCGACGACCTCAAGCGCACGCTGCTGGGGGTGAACAAGGGCACGCGTTTGCAGCGTGTCGACCTCATCGGTGTGGCCTGCCCGCTGGGCAAGGGCGCCCTGCGTTACTTCGGTGCCGACAATCGCAGCCGCGACGCGCCCTTCAACTGCCGGGACGGTCGCGTGAGCTTCGAGCTGCCCGGGCAAACCCTGTTCGCCCTCAGCTGGATTGCCTCATGACCGTCCCGCTTGTGCTTGGCCGTGTCGGCATTTCGCCGCGCGCAGGAATCCCTCCACTTACGGG
This sequence comes from Pseudomonas sp. GM33, assembly GCF_000282295.1. NCBI lineage: Bacteria > Pseudomonadati > Pseudomonadota > Gammaproteobacteria > Pseudomonadales > Pseudomonadaceae > Pseudomonas > Pseudomonas sp. GM33. The sequence goes on along the minus strand of NZ_AKJO01000074.1, from coordinate 55,689 downwards.
CAATCCCGTCAGGAGCCAACAACATGAGTGCAATGCACAAACTCAGCGAACACATCAAGCAAAGAGGCCTGAGTGCCACCCTGAAAAAAGCCTGGAAGCACTACGTGTTTTCCCACCAGGAACTGCTGTGGATGGAGCGGGACCTGGTCAGCCCGGTGCCACCGCACAAACTCAAGGCCTACCCGCCGCTGCGGGTGGTGAGCATCACCCCGGAGAACGCCGTGGCCTTCACCCGTCACTTTGGCGACCGGGTCGAGACCATGGCCGAACTGGCCCGCGAGGGCTACACCGGGCAAATGCACCTGGACGACAAGGGTGACGCGGTGGCGTTCATCTGGGGGGCCGCCCGCAACTATCACGACAAGCACTACTACGGTTGCTGGTTCCCGGTGCAGCCAGGGGAATTCTTCGAGTTCGGTGGCGAGCTGGCCAGGGCCTACTGGGGCACCCGGCTGTCGATGGACCTGCAAACCGAGCTGTGGAAAGCCATGCACGCCCAGGGCTGCAACAAGGTGGTGGACGTGTGCGAGTGGCACAACATCCCGGCACTCAAGCTGCACATACGCACCGGCTACAGCGAACAGGGACGGATCACCAACGTCTACGAACTGTTTGGCCGTTGGCGCTTCTTCCGCGAAACACGCTACACCGGCTCGCGCCTGGAAACCTTGCGCAAACCGGTGCGTGAACCTGCCACCGCCGAGGCGACGTGATCCCATGACGCTACGATTCGAATGGCACACGTCGTTGTGCACCCACGACTTTCCCGCGGCGGCTTACGAAGCGTTGCGCCAGAGCGTGACGGACCACACGCCGTTCAACACCCTGGCCTGGCTATGCGCATCGGAACAGGCACTCAAACCCGGCGAGCGGTTGCACGTGCTGCTCGGCTGGCAGGGTGACGAACTGGCGCTGTGCCTGCCGCTGGTGGCGTCCGTGGAGCGCTTTGCGCGTGTGCCATTTCGGGTCCTGCATCATTTGGGTTACCCCCTCGCCGACCGTCTCGCGCTGCTGACCAGGCTGGACGGCGACGCTTTTGGCAAGGCGCTGACGCAGATCCGCCAGCGCCTGCCCCATGCCCTGCTGCAATTGAATGAACTGGCCGGTGCCACGGCCCAGGCCCTGGCACCGTGGCAGGCGCTGAGCTCGACCGCCGAACAACGCCTGAGCTGTCGGGTGCCGGTGCACCTGATCAGCGAGGCCGATCACCAGGAAGTCTCCGGCGATCCGCGCTACAAGCTGCGCCGCGCACGCAAACGCATCGCCGCCTGTGGCGCCCGGGTGCGGCGGATTACCCCCGACGCGCTGACCATGGGGCCGCTGTTGCAGGAAATCGCTGAAGTCGAAGCCGTGAGCTGGAAAGGCGATGAAGGGGTCGGGATCTTTTCCGACGCACGCCATCGCCAGTGGATGGACCGCGCCTTCACCGCACTGGCCGCCCGCGGCCTGGTGCGCGTGGTGGTGCTGGAGCTTGAGGGGCGCTGCATCAGCTATCGCCTCGGCTTGCTGGAACAGGGTCGGCTGTACGACTACAACCTGGCGTTCCTGCCGCAATATGCCGACCTGGGCAGCGGCCGGGTGCTGCTCGAAGAGTGGATTCGCTGGGGCCTGGAAGACCACTGGCAGTGGATCGATGCATCACGGGTCAGCCTGGAAAATTCCAGCCATCAACTGCACGAACGCATGACCGGGCAACTGGAACACTGGCGCTGGAGTTTTTACTCCTGGCGCCCGAGCGGTCTGGTGCTGGGGCTGGCCTTGCGGGTCTGGCAACGCTTCAAACCCCGATTGCAGCAATGGCGCGCCCGGCAAGCAGCGGCTGCAGTCGCCACCCCGGCGCCTGTCGCGACACCGGCTGTCAAAACACCTGCGCCTACGGAAAAACTCAAGGAGGCTGAACATGCCCCGGCAAGTGATAGTCAACGCTGACGACTTCGGCCTCAGCGCTTGCGAAAACGCGGTGATCCTCGGCGCGTTCCAGGCCGGGCTCATCAGCTCCGCCACCGCCATGGCCAACATGCCGGCGTTCGAAGCGGCCTGCGTCCTGGCTCGGCACCCGTTGCTCGAAGGTCGCATCGGCCTGCACTTCAACCTGACTTACGGCCGCCCGTTGAGCCAGAGCATTGTGCAGCGCCCGACCTTTTGCGACGGCGCCGGCGTGTTCGACCTCAACCTGCGCCGCACCCGCTTCTGGCTCGGGCGCCGGGATCGCCACGCCGTACTCGAAGAACTCGAAGCCCAGTGGCAACGCTGCCTGGACAACGGCTTGCGCCCCAGTCACCTGGACTCCCATCAACACGTTCACAACATCTGGCCGATCGGCGAGATCGTCGCGCGCTTCGCCGCCCGCCAGGGGGTGCCTGTGCGTCTGGCGCGCAACCTGGGGCAAAACCTCAGCTTGCCCAAGCGCGTGTTCAAGGACCTGCTCAACCGTCGCCTGAGCCACCTGGCCGGCGCCACCGCCGACTACGTGTGCACCCCGGTGGATCTGCGCAACGGCGCGCCGCCGCCCGACGGACTGCTGGAAATCGTCGCCCATCCGAACCGGCTAGGCGCCGACTTCGGCGATGCCTACCTGGAACCGGGAGAGTCCTTGAGTGCGTTGCTGGAACAGCGTTTGCCGGGTGTGCCGCGGGTTGCCTATACCGCTGCTGGCGAGGCTGCGCCCCACCGCGCGCAGGCTGTTCTCGAATAAACCGCAATCTCCTGTGGGAGCGAGCCTGCTCGCGAAGAGGCCGGCACATTCAACCTCTTTGTTGACTGAACCACCGCTATCGCGAGCAAGCTCGCTCCCACAGGTAGTACAGCTTTGAATCGGTGTTTTCCTCCCGAATACGTCCGGGACGAGCAGCTTTTTGACGCCTGAAAACCGTGTCAAGACCGATACACAACCTGAAATACATTGATGGCAAGGACATGACCATGCAATTGCCACTGGTGATCTATACCCATCACTACCTTCACCACACCCCACCAATCCTCGGTTAAAGGAGGGATTCATGAGCGTACTCGACAAGCTTCACGAACACATCAAGCGCAAGGGCCTGGGTCGCACGTTCAGTACGCTGTGGAAGCGCTATGTGTTCTTCCATTGGGAGTTGCTGTGGATGGAGCGCGACCTGGTCAGCCCGGTACCGCCGCACAAGCTGCGGCCCTATTCTCCCGTGCGCCAGGTGACCATCACCCCGCAGAACGCCACGGCGTTTGCCAAGCACTTCGGCGACCGCGTCGGGACCATGGCCGAGCTCGCCGCCGAAGGTCATACCGGACTGATGTACCTGGATGACGAAGGCCATGCGATCGGCTTCATCTGGGGCAGCACCCGGGATTATTTCGACCGTCACTATTACGGCTGCTGGTTCCCGGTCAAGGAAGGCGAGTTCTTCGAATTCGGCGGCGAAATGACCCGCGCCTACTTCGGCACCCGCCTGTCCGTGGATGTCCAGGTGGCCCTCTGGGAAGCCATGGCGCTGCAAGGCTGCAACAAGGTGGTGGACGTCTGCGAGACCCACAACATCCCGGCGCTGAAACTGCACATCCGCATGGGCTACCAGGAACAGGGCCGCGTCACCCACGTCTACGGCCTGTTCGGCCGCTGGCGTTTCTTCCGCGAAACCCGCTACAGCGGCTCACGCCTGGATCCGCTGCGCAAACCGGGGCGGCCGGTGGTGACACAGGCACAGGCCGAGGCTTGATTCCGGGGTTATCCGCTTTAGCGCGTCGCCCCCTTCGCGAGCAGGCTCGCTCCCACATTGGATTTGTGAACGACACAGATCAAATGTGGGAGCGAGCCTGCTCGCGATGGGGCCGCCTACATCTTCCTCAGAAAAAAACCACCTGATCGCGGAAATGTCTGACTGTTCATCCGTATCCATCCGGATACATTCGAGTAATGAATTATCTTGTCCAGCAGCCGAAATCAAACGCGCAAAAAAAATGGCAAAGGAGGTTTGACCATGAGCCAGACTTTGACGAATTTCGACATGGCGGCACTGCTCGACAGTGATGAAGCCATTAGCGAGTACCTGTCTCAGGTACTGGCAGACGGTGACAACGAGGAGTTTCTTCGCGCTATCGGCTATGTGGTGAAAGCCCGTGGCATGACACAGATTGCCAAAGACTCGGGAATGGGTCGCGAAAGCCTCTACAAAGCCTTCGCGCCCGGAGCAAAACCACGTTTTGATACGGTCCTGAAGGTCATTCATGCCCTGGGCATAGATCTCTGCGCGCAGCCAGGGCACACGGTCAATCACTCAAATCTCTGATTTGATTCCGCGCGTTATGTCACTGGCTTCACCACCACCCAGGTAAAACACAACGGCAACTGCGCTGCCTGCTGCTGATAGCGGTCATACAGTTCTTCGCGGTTGGAGTGCGGGTATTCCTTGAAGTGACGGATCTGCAGGCCTGCGGCAATGGCGGCGCCGAAGAGGTCGCCCAGGGTGTGGACGAACCAGTAGGACGGCGCGGCCGGCTGTTCGACCTTGCCCTCGTAGACGATCGGTTCGTGCTGCACGAAGGGTTCGCGACGGAAGTATGAACTGCTCGGGCGAAAAGGGTCGGCGGCCTCGGGGTCGAACATTTCCAGGAACGGGTGGGTTTCGTACACCACCAGCGCGCCCCCCGGTTTCAGCGTACGCGCCACATGGCGGAAGAATTCGCCGATGTCCGGCATCCAGTTCAAGACCCCGATGGTGATCAGCGCCAGGTCGAAGCGCTCCTGCAGTGGTGCAGGCAAGTGGTGAATGTCCGCTTCGATGAATTGCGGCGCATGGGGCGAGCGGCAAGCCAGTTCCCGTGCCTGCTCGAGAAATGCACCGGACTGGTCGACGCCCACCACGTTGCGCGCACCCAGGGCGAACAGCGACAGGCTTTCGCGGCCGTTGTTGCAGCCCAGTTGCAGCACCTCCTTGCCGTCGACACCGGTCTGGGCCAGCAGCGCGGTCAGGGTGTCATCCAGGCAGGAAAAATCCACCTGTTCCACGCCCTTCAACAAGGCTTGCCATTCGCTGGAGTCTTTGTGGTGACGGGCGGAGTCATTCCAGGCCTCGCGGTTGCTGGCGATGGCTTGTTCTTTTGTTGGCAGTTCCATTGCACACTCCAGGGTTCAGGTCGTCGAATTGACCGGCGGAGTCTAGATCAAGCCCATCCTGACAGATGTTGCGAACTTGTAATCCGCGCAGCGCCGACGGCCGCTCCCGGTGAGAGCTATAGTTAATGACCTTGGAAGAAATATGGTTAAACCGATTTAGCAGGTGTTGCCATGAAAAAGACCGACCTGACGCTTTTGTTCGCCTTCTGCCTGAGCGTATCCGCTGCTGCCCGCGCCGACGACTTTCCAAACACCACTGACTACAGCAGTGAATTCAACTATTACGGGGCCGACCAACCCTTCGCCCACCCCTCACCACCGTCCATGAACATCATCCCGCCGGGCTCATACATCCCGACCGCGCCTGGGGATTTCATTCCGGTTTCAAGCCAGCACGTGTTTACCGACTCGCGCCTGCCAACCGTGGCCGATGCCACGGTCCGGGTGTTTATCCGCTCCTACGATCCGGAGCGTGGCGTCTACGTGAACCAGGAAGTCGAGAATCCCGATTGCATGCTGTCCTGCCTGAGACAGGGCCCGGTGCTGCAATGATTACCACTGACGTTTGTCCGGGCGGGCGAGGCCGAGCTTTTCGATCCGGTAGCGCAACATGTCACGGCTAAGACCCAGCAGGCGTGCCGACTTGGTGACGTTCCAGTCAGTCTTGTCGAGCATCTTGCGCACCATGTCGCGCTCCACTTCCGGCAGGTTCATGGATTCGCCGCCGTTGTAGGACGGACGCTGTTCGCTGAAATGCTGCGGCTCGTGCTGAAACATCGGTGGCTCATCCACCAGGCTCAAACAGACGTTCAACTGATGGGCGGCGATGGTGTCGCTTTGCGCCAGCAATACGGTTTGCTCCAGCATGTTGCGCAATTCGCGTACGTTGCCTGGCCAGCTGTAGCTGAGCAGCAACTCTTCGGCCTGGTTGCTGAAATACAGGTTCGGCTTGCCGTAGCGTTTGCCGTGCAGCCCCAGGAAGTGTCGGGCCAGCAGCAGGATATCGGCGCCACGCGCATACAGGCGCGGTACCTTGATTGAAATGATGCGCAGGCGGAAAAACAGGTCGCGGCGGAATTTGCCTTGCTGGACCATCTGTTCGAGATTGCAGTTGGTGGCGCTGATCACCCGCAGATCGACCTTGCGCTCCTTCACCGAGCCGACCCGGCGAATGGTCCGGTCTTCCAACAACTTGAGAAGCTTGGCTTGCAACAGCAGGTCCATTTCACCGATTTCATCGAGGAACAGCGTGCCACCATCGGCCGCTTCCACCAGCCCCATGCGACGGTCCTTGGCGTCGGTGAAGGCACCCTTCTCGTGGCCGAACAGCTCTGATTCCACCAGGTTGGACGGGATCGAAGCGCAGTTGAATTCAATGAACGGGCCTTTGCTGCGCGGGCCGTCGAAGTGCAATGCCCGGGCCACCAATTCCTTGCCGGTACCGGTCTCGCCTTCCACCAGGACCGGCGGCAGATCGCTGTTGGCCATCCGCCGTTCGGCGTCGAGCAACTGGCTGATGGTGCCCTTGAGATACACCATCGGTGCCGACTCGCCAATCAGTGCCTGCACCCCTGACTTCTGGGCCTCACGCTCCTGGTAAAAGGACAGCGTGCGCTCCATGCGGTCGGTCGCCAGGGCCTTGTCCAGCAGCAGCTTGAGTTCCGGCAGGGCCACCGGTTTGGTGACGTAGTGAAAGGCGCCCTCTTTCATTGCCACCACGGCGTCTTCGACGTTGCCGTAACCGGTCATCATGATCACTTTCAGATCCGGCGCGCTGATGCGCAGCTTCTGGATCAGGTCGTGACCACTCATGCCCGGCAACGAGTTGTCGGTCAGTACCACGTCAGGTGCGAAAGAACCCAATTGCTCCAGTGCATCTTCAGCCGAGTGGCAGACGGTCACCTCGAAGTCCTTGCGCTCCAGGTAAGTCTGAATATTCTCGGCGAGGATCTCGTCATCCTCGACCAGCAGAATGCTGTGCTCCATATACCCCTCCCGTTGCCACTTTGAAATTGAGACAAACACGGGTTCCTTCCTGCTCCCGGCTGGTCAGATCGACCGAGCCGTCAAACCGCTCCATTATTCTTTTGACCAGGGCCAGGCCCACACCCAATCCACCTTGTTTGGTGGTGAAAAACGGCTTGAAGACCATTTGCTGTTGTTGTTTGGACATCCCTTTGCCGGTGTCGGTCAGGATCATGCTCAAGTAGCCGGGCACCGGGGAGTCGATCTCGATCGTCAGCATGCCCCCCTTGGGCATGGCTTCCAGTGCGTTGGCAAACAGGCTATTGAGTATTTGCGTCAGTAGCACCTGGTGGCTGACGACCGGTGGCACGCTGGCGGGAGCGAAACGCACTTCGACGTTCGAACGCTTGATCAGGGACTCAAAGGCACTCAGGGTGTCGTCGATGGCGAGCACCAGGTCGACCGCTTCAAAGTCGTCATTCATCGGCCGCAACGACACCAGCAACTCCCGGACCCAACGCGACATGCGGTCGACCTGGTTGATGATGTCGCCAATGTTTTTCTGGGCCGGCTGGCTGGCGATGTCCTGGGCCAGTTCGGCGCTGGAACGGATGTTGGCCAGTGGATTGCGCAAGCTGTGGGCGACCGCCGAGGACATTTCCCCCAGGGCGACAAAGGTTTCGTTGGCGATCAGCTGTTTTTGCTGGCTTTGCAACAGCATCGCCGCACGCCGCACGATCCAGAACAACCCCAGGTAGATTGCCGCCCCGCCAATCAGGGTCGCCAGCCAGATCGCCTTGAAACCACGCTGGATGCGCCCCACCAGGTCCACCGGTTCCTTGTAGATCTCCACCATGGCGATGACTTTGCTTTTGTCGGCGTTGAACATCGGAATGTAGTTCTCGACGAACAGGTATTCCGGTTCGTGCAGCAGGCGCTGCTCGGGACGCTCTTCATCGATCTGGTGGTAGCTGGTGGACACCGGCGATTTCATATCGAAGGATTCATCCAGTTCATCGTCGTCCTCGATGCGCACGCCGATCAACTCGGAGTTGGTCGACCAGACCACGGTGCGGTCCTGGGCATACACAGTCGCCAGCAGGATGTCCGGCAGATGCTCCACATGGTCGAGAAACTCGGCCCGTGCGGCGGCCCGGGATTCGGGGCGGACGTCGGCATAGGCATGATCCAGTCGCGGATCGAGCATTTCGCCCATGGTTCTGTCCAGCGAAATTCCGGCATGACGGATTTCGGCCTCGCCGATGGCCTGGATGAACTGCGCGGTCAGCATCGAATCGCGCTCGATGCTTTCATCGACCACAAAACGCGTGGAGATGTAACCCAGCCCCAGCGCCACCACGGCGATGATGAAAAAACTGGCCAGGGAGAACCAGCGCAGCAAGTTGAACTGCGGCCGCCAACCCTTGCGCGGCGCTGCCGGGGCCTGCGACGCAGGTACTTTTTGTTGTTCCAGTATCTGCATGGGGTCTGTCCTGAGTCCTTGAAAACCAGCCTTTCCAGCCCTGTATCAAGTCAGTGTAGGTAACATTGATAGCAATTGACTGGCCAACGTAACTATTTTGACGCTATTGCATTTGGGGCACGTTCGGTTGCGTAACTGAATGATGATGTTCAGGCTCCTCGCTACCACTGGCCAATGGCGCCACGGGCGGATGCTGACGGTCGGTTTCTTCGTGCAGGAAGTCGATGATGGACTGGGCGGACTTCTGGTCCAGCCGCAGGTTGGGCATCGAGATTCTGTTGTAGCGATCGAACAGTTCCATCGCAATCGGGTCCTTTTCCGCCAGCATGCGATCCGGCTCGCGGATCCAGCGGTTGAGCCAGGTCGGATCGCGCTGACGGGTCACGCCGATCAGGTCCGGGCCGATGCTGCGCAAACCAATGCCCTGCCCGTCCTGTGGGCCGAGGCTGTGGCAAGACGCGCAGCGGGTGCGGAACAGCTCTTCGCCATTGCTTGGCGGACGAATTTCCGGTGCATCGACGTAGCTTTCTTCCACACTGGGCTGCTTCCAGTTCTGCAGGGTGTTGGCCAGTTGGTCGGCCAGGATCCACGGATTTTCGAACGGCGAGGCTTTCATCCAGCGGCCCGTTTCCTGGTTGCCGACGATCAGGCTCAGGTTGTGGTCCTTGTTGCGTCCGTTGTCGATGCCGTCGATGAACAGGCCCAGTTTCTGCCGCAACTCGGTGACGTCGGCGAATTCCCCGGTGAGGAATTTCCACCCGGGCCCGACCTGGAAGCGTTGCGCATAGGCCTTGAGCACCTCGGGGGTATCGCTCAAGGGGTCGATGCTGATGGAGTAGAAGAAAATATCCTTGCCGACCCTGTCTCCCAGCAGTTTCTGCACCTGACGCAGACGCGCGGTTTCCAGGGGACAGGAGTCGCTGCACGTGGTGAAGATGAAATTGATCACCACCACCTTGCCTTTGATCATGTCATCGAAAAAACGCAGCTGCCGACCGTCCTGGTCGGTCAGCAGGGTGTTGGGGAAATAGCCGGCACCCCAGGGGGTGGCGTCCTCGACGACAGCGGGTTCGGCAGCGGCTGCCGGAGCCGCTGTGGGCGTCGACAATGGCTGGCTGGCGACCAGCAGCTGGCTGGCCAGCAAACCGGTCACCAGCATCAGCACCAGGTGCATGCCCAAAGCGCGTGAGCGTGGTGAATGCAGCTTCGTGTTCATGTCGACACCCTCCCGGTTCATTTCGTGACGGTCACTTTCGGACCGTAACCATCACCGGTACGGAAGGTTGGCAGCGCGGCAGAGTTCACGTAGCGCACACCATCCCAGCTCGGCAGCGGTGTCGGCATCAACTGGAATTGCCCCGGGTGTTCAATGTCCCAGCGCAACAGCATCGAGTTGTCCTCGTGCTGCGTGTTGTGACAATGCTCCATATAGGTCCCGGCGAATTCGCGGAAGTTGATCGCCATCTCTACGCTGTCCAGCCCATCCTTTTCCGTACCGATGCGGTACACGTCCTTGCGCGCCCATTTTTCCCACTCAGGCGGCGCCTTGCCGCCGCGGCTGAGAATGATCCCCTCCTCGAAGTGCACATGCACCGGATGGCTCCAGCCACCGCCGCCGAGCTTGATGTTCCACACTTCCAGGGTCCCGAAGCCCTTGACGCCGGCATCGGTCGGGCCGCTGGCCAACTGGGTGGCCGTGTTCAGGCGGCGTGGGTCCATGTGGAAGCCGAAGCCACCATCGGTCTTGACCGTCCAGGGTGCCTCATCGGTGCCGTCGGAGCGGCCGAAGGTGAAGGTGCGATGGCGGGCCTTGGCCAGCAGCGCCTTGTCGGCCGTGTTGTCGCGATGGATCTTCAGCGGGATCATCACCAGGCCTTCAGCCTTGCCCGGTTTGGCCGGCTCGTACAGTGCAGGGTCCATGGCCAGGTCCTGGCCGGTGTAGGCCTTGACGTTGAGCTGCAGGATCTTGCCCACTGCCGGGTCACCCCTGTCCCATTGGGGGCCATTGCTGCTTTGCTTGATCACCGCCAGGTATTTTTCCGAGAGCACGTCCGCCAGCGCCACCGGCTCTTTCGGGCCTTTGCCGTCGTCATGCACCAGCAGGTTGACGAAGAAGATCTTGTCGCCTGGCTTGATGCCGTTTTTCGCGAAGTTGACGATGATGTCGAACCGCTCGGCAATGCCCTGGGTGGGCAGGATGGCGTTGTGGTTCTGTTTGTCGCCGTCGGCGTCCAGGTCCATGCTGCCGTCGAAAGGCACGCTGTGTTCCATGATGTTGCCGTCGTTGGCGATCATGTGGAACGGCACCCTGGCATAGGACACACCTGAGCCTTTGGGGCCCTGGAACTCGCCGCTGGTGCCCTTGATTTCACGTACGAGCGCCAGTTTGTAGTAACGCGATACCGAACCGTTGAGGATACGGAACCGGTAGCTGCGGGCCCGCACGTCCAGGGTCGGTTTCCACTGCCAGTTGACCAGCACCTGGTCACCGATGAAACCGTCGGTGTTGAACGGGTTGAACCATAGCTGACCAGTCTGATCCCAGGCCTTGTCGGCCACGACCAGGTTGACGTCGTAGTCGCGGTTACCCCAAGGCAAGGCGCTGCCGCTGGGGAAACGCAGGTTGACGCCGTCGTTCACCGATTCGTTGCCACGGTCCAGGGCGCTGTAGTAGTTCATCATCGCCGCGTTGCCCTTGTAGACATTCTGCGCGGTGAAATCGAGCATGTGGTCGTGGAACCAGTGGGTACTCATGGTTTCACGCCAGTCGCCGCGGATCTTGATGGTGCCGTGGTCGCAGGTTTTCAGGCCAGGGCTGCCGTCGTTGGTCCACAGGGTTTCGCCGGGCGAGCAAGGGAACGCCGCGCGCGGATCCTTGGCATCGGTATTGATGCTGTCATAGCCGGCCAACTGGATCGGCCAGCGATAGTCGTAATACTGTCCCGGAAAGAAAAACGCGTTGGCATAGCCGTCGCTTTCCGCCGGAGCGTGACCATTGTGCTCGTGGGTGCTGATGGTGTGCAGGCCGAAGCCCATGTTCGCGCCAGGGTCGATCGGCAAGCCGTTGTAGTGACGCATCAACACCGGCTGGCCATACCTGACCATCAACAGTTTCGGCGGCAAGGTGCCGTCGAAAGTCCACACCGAGTTGTGCTTTTGCACCGGCATGTTCGGGTGAAAACGTGCATCGACGCCCTTGGAGGTGCCATCGGTTGCCGGTACACCGGCGACGTTGTGATACAGACCGCCGGGACCGAACTCGCCCACGGCGTAGTGGTGCATTTGCCGGGCATCACGGATACCGCCATTGATCCGTGCGCCGGTCTGCACGGTTTTGTAGGCGTTCTGCGGGTAGAACTCGTTCCAGCGCTGATGGGACCAGCCTTTTCCTGGTGGACGACCTTCGGCGGAAGAACCAATACGACGGTTGAGAAAATATTCGATCTGCGCCTGCCACGGATTGCGGTCAACCGCATTGGAATACTGGCTCGGAAAGGGTGTCAGCCCCGGTTGGCGCAAAAAGGCATCGAGTGCCGCGGTGGGCGGTGCACTGCGCGCCGCACTGGTAGGGTCCTGTTGCGGCAAAGGGCCAATGGCCGGTGGTGGAAACGGCAGCGGTGCAGAGGGAGTGGTGGGGTCGAGTTTTTCCGGCCCGAACTCCTCGAACAACACCAATTGCTGGGTAAATGGCTGCGCGCCGAACAACGGGCTGGGCTTGCCATTGGTGGGGTAGTTGAAACTGGTTTGCTGTGCCGGCGGAAGTTGGTTTTCCACCCGGGTGGTATCCCGCGAGCCTTTGTTCCCGTCAGGCAGATCGAAGGAATCCTGGTTGGCCTCCGGCATGCTCAAAATGGCATTGAGCGCCGCCGGTTCATCCGCGGGTTCGTCGTAATACGCCGAAGGATCGGTAGGCTCTGGCTGTCGCTCGTCGTCGATGGGGCTGGCGCGCAATGTCGCGGTGCCCAGCGCCATTGTCAGTACGACGCCCAAAGGCGTTAACAGTGTTAGACGTTTGAAGTTGTACCGAGCTTTTCTTTCCATCACCAGCCGCCTCGATGTCGTGAAGGGGGTGATGGTGGCTGTGCAAGGACCTCGCCAGCTTTGTAACTGTTTTATACAAAAGTATTAACACTCGATAAAACAATGGCTTATCAACATCAATGTGCCATGAGCGTGAGAATGACTGGGGAGTGCCCCCCGCTAACGGGGATAGTTCATCCCCGCTTTCAGGGGACCAACATGAACGACAGGCGGACGGTCGTGCCCTCGCCTTCACGGCTGTCGAGGGTCACTGCACCGCCAAAACGCTCCATGATCCGCTTGACCAGCACCAGCCCGACGCCCAGCCCGCTCTGCTTGGTGGTGAAGAACGGGCGGAAGGCCATGGCGCGCTGTTCTTCGCTCATGCCGATGCCGGTATCGCTGACCGTCACGCTGACGCGCTGGGCTTCGCGCGGCTCGATCCGGATGGTCAGCGTTCCGCCGCTGCCCATGGCTTCCAATGCATTGGACAGCAGGCTATTGAGGATCTGGGTCAATTGCACGTGCTGGCTCAGGACCATGGGCGTCTGGTCCGGCTCGAACACCACGTTGACCCTGGCCTTGCCGATCTGCTGCTCGTAAGCCAGCAGGCTGTCGTGCAGTGCAGCCACCAGGTTCACCGGTTCCGCCTCGTCATTGAGTGGTCGCAGGGACTGGAGCAACTCTCGTACCCAATTCGACATGCGATCGACCTGACCGATGATGTCGTTGATGTTGCCGTGTGCCGGACCGTCGTCGAACTCTATCGCCAGCTCGGCGCTTGAACGGATGTTCGCCAACGGATTGCGCAGACTGTGGGCGACCGCCGAGGACATCTCCCCCAGCGCGACGAAGGTTTCGTTGGTGATCAACTGCTTCTGCTGCGTCGCCAGCAGGATCGCCGCACGTCGCACGATCCAGTACAGCCCCAGGTAAATCAGAGCGCCGCCCAGGGCGGTCGCCAGCCAGATCAGCACCAGGCCGCGCTCCATGCGGTTGATCAGGTCCTGCGGTTCCTTGTAGATCTCGACCATCGCCGTGACGGTGGTGCCATCGGCGTCGAACAGGGGAATGTAGTTCTCGAGAAAGATGAATTTGGGGCGCACCGCGAACTTCTGCTCCATGCGGGACTGGTCCACATCGTGGTAACCGGTCGACACGGGAGTCTTCGAGTTGAATGCCCGCTCGAGGTCTTCATCGTCATGAATCGTGGTGCCCATCAAGGACGGGTTGGTCGACCAGATCACCATGCGGTCGGGGGCATAGATATTGGCCAGGATCACGTCCGGCAGATTTTCGATATGGTCGAGGAATTCATCACGGGCACTGGCCCGGGCCAGCGGGTCGACGTCGGGAAAGTCCTTGTCTGTTCGTGGGTCGAGCAACTCGCCCATGGTCCGCACATTGGGCATCGACACATGGCGTACCTCGGCCGTGGCAATCGCCTGGACGAACTGTGAGGTCAACAGCGCATCGCGCTGCACGCTTTCGGTAATCACGAACCGCGTGGACACCGCCCCCAGCGCCACCGCCACCGTGCCGATCACCGCCATGCTGATCAGCGAAAACCAGCGCAGCAGATCGAACGGCTGCTTGCGCGTTCTCAAGCGGACTTCGCTTTCGCTCGCAAGCACTTTGGCGATTGTGGTCATGAACACGTTCCCGGTAACCCCCCATAGGTTTATAGCCCACCCAAGGCAAATTGCCCGAACCTGGGGGCTGCGATTCCCCACCCGTCCCTACGCCCCATCACCCCCAACATTGGGGACAACCGCCCGTTTGAGCACTTCCCGGTCTGTCGGCCGCGACTGCGTCAACGCCTTTACTCCGGGCCTCTCACGGGCGTTTTCGCTAATTGGTATGGAAGTTGCCAACTTCCCAGCCAACTGACCCACCCCTATGGGGCAGGTACTTCGATAGAGGGAATACTCATGCACCCTTTACTGTACAAAACCGCGACCACGCTGGTCGTGACCGCTCTGGCCCAAGGCATCGCCCAGGCAGCGCTGTTTGCCGTAGACCCGGGACCCTACCTGCCAGCCAACGGCAATTTCGCCGCCTGGTATCAGGATTCCCACGGCCGAACACTTGACCTGTGCCTGTCAAAGGCTGTCAGTTCCAGGGTTGCCAGCGCGCCTGGCGCCCCGACTTACATGTGCTCGTTGATTCCTAACCCGGGGATTTTCGATGACACCCAACCGTTGGTCTTCCCGACCAATTTCCCCGACGAAGCGTTCTGGGCGACAGGCGAAACGACCATCGTCGACGCCGCCCGAGGCATCGACCTGACCTATGTCTCGGCGCTCGAAGCCGCCTTCAGCGGTGGTGATCCGCTGGAGGGCGATCAGATCAGCTTCGCCCGTATCCGTATCCGCGTCGACGTGCCCGTTGCCGGCACCTATGTCATCACCCACCCCTACGGCGTCGAGGTATTCAATATCGACACCCCCGGCCGGCGGGCGATCAACATGACCCGGGACATCGGCATCGGCGCGCCAAAAACCTACAACGGCGCACTCAAGGGTGACGTCGGACCATTCCTGCGCAGCCTCAACGGCCCCTATACCGAGACCAACCCGACCACGGGCCAGGCGGAAACATTCGTCGGCGATCCGAACCTCAACGAAGCCGTCACCGGCAGCCCGTTCAACACTAACTACGTGCGCATCGAAGGCCCCAATGGCCTGGACTTGCGCACCACCCTCTTCGCCGTTTCCGGCAAGTTGTCGTCGGTGGTTCGGCCGACCCCGGTGATCGCTGAACGCAGCACCTACTCGCGTCATGCCGGCGCCAGCGCACCGGTGGCCCAGCAGGATGTGTTCGTGATGGCCCCGCCGCCGCCGGCCAGCGTGACCCTGACCAGCAACAACCCGGTGCTGAATTTCTCCGAAGCGGACACCACCGGCCACTGGTATGCGCAGTCACCGACCAATCCGGCCCTGCCGAGCACCTTGCAGGTGACCGCCGACAACCACCTGGCCATCCCAAGCAGCACGCCGACCGTCCTGCCAATGCCGCTGACCGACCTGGTGACGATCTCACGGGCCGAGTACAGCCTGAGCACCGGGCAAATCAGCATCAGCGCCTCGACCAGCGATGAAACATCGCCACCGGTGCTCACCGCTACCACCGGCACCGGTCTAGCCATCGGCGCCCTGAGTGGCGACGGCGCCGAGAAAAGCCTGGCCACCGGCATCACGCCGATTCCGCCAGCCCAGGTTCGCGTGACGTCATCCAATGGCGGCAGCGATACCGAAGAAGTGGTCATCGTGCAATGAACGCTCACATGCCCAGATCCTCATCAGGAGGCATCATGAACAAATGGCCACGCCTGGCGGTCAACGCCCTGGGACTGACTCTATCGCTGTCCGGCAGTGCTTTCGCGCAACTCGCCGCCGTCGATCCCGGCCCTTACACCTTTGCCACCGGGAAATTCCCGATCTGGTATCAGGACCAAAATCAGCTGTCGATGGAGCTGTGCCAGTCCCGTGCCGTCAGCACGAGGGTCGCTGCCAGTGTGCCGCCGGCCTACATGTGCACCCTGCTGCCGACACCCGGCATTTTCGACGACACCCAACCGATGGTGTTCCCCGATAACTGGCCGGACGAAGCCTTCTGGTACCTGGCCGAAACCACCATCCCCAACAACGCCGCCGGCTATGGCATGGATGCTTATGTCGCCGGGATCGAGGCTGCATTTGCCGGCGGCAATCCGGTCGACGGCGACCAAATCAGCTTCGCGCGGATTCGCATGCGGATAAATGTACCCACTGCCGGGACCTACACCATTACCCACCCCTATGGTGTGGAAACGGTCAACGTCACCACGCCCGGACGTCGTGCGATCAACATCACCCGGGACGTCGGCATCGGTGCGCCAGGGGTGTTCACCGGTGCGGTCAACGGCGCGATCGGGCCGTTCCTGCGCAGCGTCAACGGCCCCTACACCGCGGTGAATCCGGACACCGGCGCGGTCGAAACCTTCATCGGCGACCCGAACCTCACCGAGGCCGTGACCGGCAGCCCCAACAACACCAACTTCGTACGCATCCAGGGTCCGGCCGGGACCATCCAGACCAACCTCTTCACCGTGGCCGGCAAGGTGCTCGACAGCCGCGCCCAAACCGCCGTGGAGATGAGCCGCGCCACCTACCGACGCACCGCCGGCACGGGGGGCAACAGCACCCGGGTCGAAGTGTTCGCCAAAGCCGCCAACGGTTCGACCCTGTGCTTTCGCGAAAGCATCGCCCTGGTGCCCGGCCCGCCACCCACGCCTTGCCAGACCAGCATGGTGAGCGATAACAACGGCACGTTCTTCGCCCAGCATCTGCTGGCCAACGGCACCGTGCCTCCGGTCGTGGTGGTGACCGCCACCAACCCGGCCGGCACCACCCGCCCGACGGCGGTGTCGAGCAAGCTCTCGGACGTGGTGAAAATCCAGACCGCTCGGTATAGCTGGAGCAACCACAGCCTGCTGATCGAAGCCTCCTCCACAGACGAAGTGGTGGTACCGGACATGGTCGCCCAGGGTTTCGCACGACTGACGAAATCCGGCACCCTGCAAAGCCTGACGGTGGCTGACCTGGCCCAACCACCTGCAACCGTCACGGTGAAATCCGCCGCCGGTGGCAGTGACACCGAGCCGGTTGTCGTCGTCGGCACTGCACCGGACACCGGCGCCAACCAGGCACCGATCTCCGTTGCCGATACCGGCAGCACCAGCTTCGGCGTGCCGATCACCCTCAACCTGCTGGCCAACGACAGGGACCCTGATGGCAACACACCGCTGAGCATTACCGCGCTGACCCCACCGGCGACCGGCCAAGGCACCGTGGCATTGAGCGGCACCACGGCGGTGGTCTACACCCCACCTGCCGTGGTCAACGCGCCGCTGACCACGACCTTCACCTACAAGGCCCAGGACATCAAAGGCCTGGCCTCGACGACGGCGGCAACCGTGACCATTACCGTGGCGCCTAACCGGCCTCCGGTGGCAGTCGCCGATGCCGTCACGACCCTGGGTGTGGCGATCCCTATCAGCGTGCTGGCCAACGACACCGATCCGGAAGGCAACCTGCCGCTGGCCGTCGCCAGCTTCACTCCGCCACCGACAGGTAGCGGCACCGTCAGCAGTAACGGCACAGTGCTCACCTACACGCCACCGGCCAGCGTCCCCACGGCCTTCACCACGACCTTCACCTACTTCGCCAGGGACAGCTTCGGCGCCGTGTCGACGACGCCGGCCACGGTCACGGTGCAGGTCTCGCCAAAGCCTGCTGCGGAAACCTTCGCAGTGACCACCGCAACGGTGAGCGCCCGCTCCAATAACCGCTTCACCTGGAACTTTGCCGGCACCTCATCGGTGACCACCGGCAACACCATCACCGTCAAGGTCACGACCCCTGCCGGGCTGGTCACCCTGGGCACCACCTCCGTACCGGTGAATGGACGCTGGAAGTTGACGGTGAACAACACCACCACCGTGGTTCCGTCGGCGAACCCGACCGCCACGATCACCTCGTCCCAAGGCTCCGTGCGTTCGGTGCCGGTGATCGCCAACTGAGCCCGCGCCCCATCAGCCACGCTGGCTGATGGGGCCGGCTTCAAACCTAAGGACAGGTCCATGAAAACTTCGACTGCCACCTTGCTCTGCCTGCTTCTGCTGTGCGGCATTACAGGCGTGCACGCCGACGATCTGATGGAAAACGAGGACCTCGGCCCCGGTGGCGATCTTGGTGAGTTGCCACCTCCGGCAGGTCAGCACGCGCTGATCGACCAGAACGGCCAGGCCAACGTCGCGATGCTGCAACAGAACGGTCAGTCGTTGCTCGGCACCATCGTCCAGGCGGGAAGCAATCAGGAGGCTTACATCCTGCAACAAGGAAGCGACTTGATGGCAATGATCAATCAGCAAGGCTCCGGTAACGATGCCTCGATTACCCAGACAGGCAGCCACAACCGCGCCCGGATCTCGCAGAACGGCAATGACAACAGCGCCAGCATCGACCAGGCCGGCACGGGGCTGCAAAGCGCCGTGAACCAGTCCGGGAACGGCATGAGCGTTTCGGTCAAACAATATCGTTAAAGCACTGCACCCTATATGGAGATTCAATCATGTTCAAATTGACGCCCCTCACCGCCGCGATCCTCGTCATGGCCAGTGCCCAGGCCATGGCTGAAGACAGCATTTCCAACCAGTTTCAGGACGGCACCGCCAACATCGCCGACGTGAAGCAGATCGCGGCTGCGCTCAGTAGCGCCAATCAACAGCAACAGGGTCTGGGCAACGATGCCGCGGCGGTGCAGGACACCGCCACCAGCACCATAGACCAGCAACAGTCCGGCCAGTACAACGCCGGATATGCCGAGCAGCTGTATGAAAACGGCAGCACCATCAATCAGCTGCAGTCCGGCACGTACAACAACACCCATGCCAGCCAGTCAATCGGCGTGGGTAGCAGCGAAGCCTTGCAGCAACAGCAAGGTAACGGCAACTTCTCGCTCATCTACCAGAGCAGCCAGGACGGCGCGTCCGCCAAGACCTTCCAGTTCGGTGACAACAACGAGGCCAACGTCGAACAGACGGAGGTGGGCATCGACAATAAAGCGACGGTCACCCAGCACGGCAACGAGAACTACGGCACCGCCGAACAGGTGTTGCACAACGGCGCCCGGATGGACATCAACCAGAACGGCGACGGCAACTATGCCTATGGCGACCAGCGCAACGGCCAGGGCGGCAACCTGAGCATCAACCAGCACGGCAATGGCAACGGCACCGAAGTCTGGCAAGAGACACAGGTCGCCAGCCAGACCACCATCAACCAATACGGGAACACCAACGAAACCATCGTCGACCAGAGCTTTGGCGATAACAACGTGGCTTCGGTGCTGCAGGTCGGCAACCTCAATGCCCTCTATGCCGACCAGTACGAATCCACCAACGCGACCCTGGCGCTGTATCAACAAGGCAACAGCAACGTGCATTACACCTATCAAAACGGCACTGACCAGGTGCTCAATGTCACCACCACAGGTGACGGCAACAAGGTCTACGCCAGCAACTGGAAAGGCCCGCAGGCCGGCGGCCAGTTCGGCAAGAACCAGCGTGCGACCATCAACCAGAATGGCTACGACAACGTCGCCAACTTCACCCAGAACGGCACCGGCCATATCGTGACCACTAACCAGACCGGTACCGGCAACAAAACCACCGTCAGCCAGGACAATTTGTATAACGAGCTGTACTTCGACCAGAACGGCACTGACAACATCCTGATCTCCGACCAGCGCGGCGAGACCAACCTGGCCATGGGCAGCACAATGGGTACGGGCAACAGCACCGAATTCAATCAGGACGGCAGCAGCAACCGCGCCTACACCCAGCAATTGTCCGGCAGCAGCGACAACATGATCACCGTGAAACAGGCCGACACCATGAACGTGGCGTACGTGACCCAGGGCGGCACCGGCAACATCGCCAACATCGACCAGAGCGGCATGGCCCAGACCGCCACCGTGCAACAGTATGGTTCGACCAACCAGGCCACCGTGATGCAGCAGTAGTCGGGGGGCTGCGGGGAGCCTGACACCCCGCGGAGTTTCCCTGTAGGAGCTGCCGAAGGCTGCGATCTTGATCTTGATCTTGCGTCCCTTTGACATTGTCAAAAATCAAGATCAAAAGATCGCAGCCTTCGGCAGCTCCTACCAGCGCGGTGTGTTGAATGGACGGTCTTAGCGCACCAGTCGCTCGGCCAGCGCCTTGGCCTGGCTCGCCACATCGGTGACGGCCGTGCTTTCCCACCACATGCCGCGCAACGGCGGGCCCATGGCAAACAGACGGCTGGCGGGCAGCCCTTCGGCGTTCAGCACCGCGCCATCGACTGCTGCCGCGATGCCCAGGGCCAACGGCCCGGGCCGCACCAGGCCACGGGCGAGCAGTTGCCGGGGCAGCGGGCGCGCGACCCGGCGCCAGTCGTACTCGATACCGCTGGAGTTGATCAGGGCAGCACCGCTGACCACACAGGCCTGGGCCTCGCCGCGTCGTCGAAGGCGGATGCTCACCCCGCCATTGATCGAAGGCTCAAGGCCCTGGTAGGACGCTGCGTGAATACGCAGCCGTCCTTCTTTATACAAGCGCTCGACCAGTTCGGCACTCAAGGGTGGCGAGCGGTGGTGATGGCTTTCCCACCAGGGCCGCACATGCCGCACGAACTGCCGACGCTGCACATCCGTCGCCTGATGCCACAAGCGGCCGATGTGTGCCCGTACCGTGTCCAGTGGCGCCTGCCAGTCGATACCCCGGGCGATGGCGTCCCGGCAGTGTCGACGCAATTCGCGCAGCAACTGGCGAGGTGTGCGGATGTCCTGATCCTCGGCGAGAAAATCCACCCAGGCCGGTGGCTGGCGGCGCACATGGGGCAGCAGCCCATGGCGGGAAAACACTTCGATCGGCCCGCGATGGCCGGCCTGTTCGAGGGACACCACGGCGTCGACCATGGTCAGGCCCGAGCCGATGATCATGACCGTCGATTGCGCATCGAGCTGCTGCATGGCTGCGACGTCCCATGGATCGAGAGCAGTCGCATTCAAGCCGCTGGATTGGGTTTGTGGCGTGCGCGCGGCGGGGAACATCCCGGTGGCCAGTACCGCAAAAGCGCCCTGCAAGCCTCGGCCGTCGCTCAAGGTCAACCGCACGGCGTCTGCATCGACTTGCAAATCGACCACCTCGGCCTGCACATGCTCGACCGTCGAACCGACCAAGGCGCCCACCGCCTGCGCTTCGGCCAGGCGTTGCCGAGCGTACAGGCCGAAGATTCCCCGAGGCGGAAACAATTCGCTGATCGGCACATGCTGCTGGTCCGACTCCGGCCAGCCGCCGCCGGCAATGTAGTCGGTAAGCCATTGGGTCAGGTCGTCGGGGTTGTCCGGGTCGACACTCATCCGCGCCGCGTTGCCATTGAGCGTGTGACCCAACTCCACTGCGCTGTAGGCTTCGCCCCGTCCCAACTCGGCCCGGGGTTCGATCACCAGCACCCGACGTCGGCCCGGCAAGCGCATCAACTGCGCCGCCAGCATCGCGCCACTGAGGCCGCCACCGATAATCAGAACCTCGGCGTCATTGTTCAAGGTCTGGCCCATCCTGCTCTCCCTGATCAGATCACCACATTACGCACAAACCGCGCCGCTACCAGCCCGTCATTGCGATAACAGTGCGGCTGGTTGCTGGCGAACATGAAGAATTCACCCGCTGCAACATTCTGCGGCCGGTCGCCGAGCATAACGGTCAGGCAACCTTCGAAGACATAAATCTGTTCGCTCCAGCCATCGGCGTCCGGCTCCGAGGGATACACCTCGCCCGGTTGCAGGCACCACTCCCACTGCTCGACTTCGCGGCTGGCGCTGGCCTTGGAGAGCAACACCGCCCTGCTGCCGGGGATCGTGCCGGTCCAGGCCAGTTCGTTGATACGGCTGGGATCACGGGCATCGGGGGCCTGGATCAAGTCACTGAAGGCGACGTCGAGGGCTTCGGCCACGCGGTCGAGGGTGGTCAGGCTGACATTCTTTTCCCCCGCCTCGATCGCCACCAGCATTCGGCGGCTGACACCGGATTTTTCCGCCAGCGCGGTCTGGCTCAGGTCGGCGGCATGACGCAAACGACGAACATTTTGACTGACGTGCTGGAGGACCGAAGCCCGTTGGGTAGAATCTTTGTGCACTATATTGCTCACTGAGTGGGGTTGGGCAGTATACTGCGCAACATTCGGCGCATTGTGCGTCCCCCTCCAGTAGCGTGCAAGGTCATGACGTCGGTGAATTCTCCAAAGGCTTCCTCCCGTTTCACAAGGTTCAGCAAGGCCGAATGCGTGCTGGTGCTGATCACGATGGTCTGGGGCGGAACCTTCCTGCTGGTCCAGCATGCGATGACCGTCAGCGGCCCGATGTTTTTCGTCGGCCTGCGCTTTGCCGCCGCCGCGAGCATCGTCGCCCTGTTCTCCTGGCGTCACCTGCGGGACCTGACCCTGTTCGAACTCAAGGCCGGGTCGTTCATCGGCGTGGCGATCATGCTCGGCTACGGCTTGCAGACGGTCGGGTTGCAGAGCATTCCCAGCAGCCAATCGGCATTCATTACCGCCTTGTATGTTCCGTTCGTGCCATTGCTGCAATGGCTGGTGCTGGGGCGGCGTCCGGGGTTGATGCCGAGCATCGGCATCATGCTGGCTTTCACCGGGTTGATGCTGTTGTCCGGGCCGGCCGGTGCGTCGTTCAACTTCAGCCCCGGTGAAATCGCCACCTTGATCAGCGCCGTGGCCATTGCGGCCGAGATCATCCTGATCAGCACCTATGCCGGCCAGGTCGATGTGCGCCGGGTGACGGTGGTGCAACTGGCGGTCACGTCGGTGCTGTCGTTCCTGATGGTGGTGCCGACCAACGAGGCGATTCCGGACTTCTCCTGGTTGCTGCTGTGCAGCGCATTGGGCCTCGGGGCGGCGAGTGCGGCGATTCAGGTGGCGATGAACTGGGCACAGAAAAGCGTGTCACCGACCCGCGCCACGCTGATCTATGCCGGTGAGCCGGTATGGGCCGGGATTGTCGGGCGCATCGCCGGGGAACGCCTGCCGGCGATTGCCCTGGTCGGGGCCGGGTTGATTGTGGCGGCGGTGATTGTCAGCGAGTTGAAGACCAAGGGTAAGGCGGCTGCAGTCGAAGAGGAACTGGAGCGGGAAACACAGGGTTAAGCCGTAGCCTCTGCTTTGTTTGTTGAATAGCTTTCGCGAGCAGGCTCGCTCCCACAGGGGAAACGCATTCCCACTGTGGGAGCGAGCTCGCTCGCGAAGGCGTCGGCACAGGCGAAACCTTTCTACCGGAAACAATGTGAATCAGGGCTTTTGCGTCTACCGTGTAGGATTCTGCGACAGCTTGGCGTTTGGCGATCCGGGAGCTGGCACGTATGATGCTTAACAAACTTCCGCAGATTAGAAGCCTATGTCCCTGATAGTTCTACTGCTTCTGCCTTTCATAGGCAGCTGTTTGGCGGCCGTGTTGCCGCACAATGCCCGTAACGCCGAATCCCTGCTGGCTGGTCTGATCGCCCTGATCGGCAGCGTTCAGGTCGCCTTCCTGTACCCGCAGATCGCCCATGGCGGCGTCATTCGCGAAGAGTTTTCCTGGCTGCCCAGCCTGGGCCTGAACTTCGTCCTGCGCATGGACGGTTTCGCCTGGCTGTTCTCCCTGCTGGTGCTGGGCATCGGCACCCTGGTGTCGCTGTACGCCCGCTACTACATGTCGCCGAACGATCCGGTGCCGCGCTTCTTCGCGTTTTTCCTGGCCTTCATGGGCGCCATGCTAGGGCTGGTGATCTCCGGCAACCTGATCCAGATCGTGTTTTTCTGGGAGCTGACCAGCCTCTTCTCCTTCCTGTTGATCGGCTACTGGCACCATCGCGCCGATGCCCGGCGGGGTGCCTACATGGCGCTGATGGTGACCGGTGCGGGCGGTTTGTGCCTGCTGGCGGGGGTCATGCTGCTCGGCCATGTGGTCGGCAGCTATGACCTGGACAAGGTCCTGGCCGCCGGCGACCTGATTCGTGCCCATGCCCTCTACCCCATCCTGTTGCCCCTGATCCTGATCGGCGCCTTGAGCAAAAGCGCGCAATTCCCCTTCCACTTCTGGCTGCCCCACGCCATGGCCGCGCCGACGCCCGTGTCGGCATACCTGCACTCGGCGACCATGGTCAAGGCCGGGGTGTTTCTGCTCGCGCGGCTATGGCCGTCGCTTTCGGGCAGTGAAGAATGGTTCTACATCGTCAGCGGCGCCGGCGCCTGCACCCTGTTGCTCGGGGCGTATTGCGCGATGTTCCAGAACGACCTCAAGGGACTGCTGGCCTACTCGACCATCAGCCACCTCGGCCTGATCACCCTGCTGCTTGGCCTGAACAGCCCGCTGGCCGCCGTCGCCGCGGTGTTCCACATCCTCAACCACGCGACGTTCAAGGCCTCGTTGTTCATGGCCGCCGGCATCATCGACCATGAAAGCGGCACCCGCGATATCCGCAAACTCAGCGGCCTGTACAAGCTGATGCCGTTCACTGCCACCCTGGCCATGGTCGCCAGCGCCTCGATGGCCGGCGTGCCGTTGCTCAACGGCTTCCTCTCCAAGGAGATGTTCTTCGCCGAGACCGTGTTCATCAATGCCACGCGCTGGGTCGAGCTGAGCTTGCCGATCGTGGCAACGATCGCCGGTACCTTCAGCGTGGCTTACTCCCTGCGTTTCACCGTGGATGTGTTCTTCGGTCCGCCCGCGACCGACTTGCCTCACACGCCCCACGAGCCACCGCGCTGGATGCGCGCGCCGGTCGAGCTGCTGGTGTTCACTTGCCTGCTGGTGGGGATCTTCCCGGCCCAGGTGGTCGGCCCGCTGCTCGCGGCGGCGGCGCAACCGGTGGTCGGCGGCGCCCTGCCCGAATACAGCCTGGCGATCTGGCACGGCCTGAACGCGCCGATGATCATGAGCCTGATCGCCTTGTCCTGCGGCACCGTGATCTACCTGCTGCTGCGCAATCAATTCAAGCGCGGACGCTTCAACCGCCCGCCCGTCGTGGGTCGCCTGGACGGCAAGCACCTGTTCGAATGGGCACTGGTCGCCAGCCTGCGCCTGGCCCGTCGCCTGGAGCCGCGGATCGGTACCCGGCGCCTGCAGATGCAGTTGTTCCTGGTGGTGCTCGCCGCCGTGCTGGCCGGCTTGATTCCCATGCTGCACAGCAGCCTGCACTGGGGCGACCGGCCGAAGATCCCCGGCTCGATCGTCTTCGTCACCCTGTGGTTGCTGGCCATCGCCTGTGCCCTTGGCGCGGCGTACCAGGCCAAGTATCACCGTCTGGCAGCCCTGACCATGGTCAGCGTGTGCGGCCTGATGACCTGCGTCACCTTCGTCTGGTTTTCGGCGCCGGACCTGGCCCTGACCCAACTGGCGGTCGAAGTGGTGACCACGGTGCTGATACTGCTGGGCCTGCGCTGGCTGCCACGACGGATCGAAGAAGTCTCGCCGTTGCCGGGCAGCCTGCGCCGCGCGCGGGTGCGGCGGATACGCGACTTGCTGTTGTCGTCCTCGGTCGGTGTCGGCATGGCGTTGCTGGCCTACGCCATGCTGACGCGCCAGACCCCCAACGACATTTCCTCCTTCTACCTGAGTCGCGCCTTGCCCGAAGGCGGCGGCAGCAACGTGGTCAACGTGATGCTGGTGGATTTCCGTGGTTTCGACACCCTCGGTGAAATCACCGTGCTGGTGGCCGTGGCCCTGACCGTGTACGCCCTGCTGCGTCGCTTCCGCCCGCCGAAAGAAAGCCTGCAACTGCCGGCCCAGCAACGCTTGCTCGCACCGGATGTGGTCACCGACCTGGTCAACCCGCGTCACGCCAGCGACACCGCGCTCGGCTTCATGATGGTGCCGGCGGTGCTGGTGCGCCTGCTGTTGCCGGTGGCGCTGGTGGTGTCGTTCTACCTGTTCATGCGCGGGCACAATCAACCGGGCGGCGGCTTTGTCGCCGGGCTGGTGATGTCGGTGGCGTTCATCCTGCAATACATGGTCGCCGGCACGCAGTGGGTCGAGGCGCAAATGAGCCTGCGACCGCTGCGCTGGATGGGCACCGGGCTGCTGTTTGCCACGGCCACCGGCCTGGGTGCGATGCTGGTCGGCTACCCGTTCCTGACCACCCATACCTGGCACTTTTCGTTGCCGCTGCTGGGTGACATTCACCTGGCCAGCGCGCTGTTCTTCGACATCGGCGTATACGGCGTGGTGGTCGGCTCGACCCTGCTGATCCTCACCGCCCTCGCCCACCAATCGGTGCGCGGTCACAAAACCGCTGCCCAGCCCAAATCCGTTACCGCCAAGGGAGCCGTCTGATGGAAGAAGTCATCGCAATCGCCATCGGCGTCCTGGCCGCGTCCGGCGTGTGGCTGATCCTGCGCCCACGGACGTTCCAGGTGGTCATGGGCCTGTGCCTGCTGTCCTACGGCGTCAACCTGTTCATTTTCAGCATGGGCAGCCTGTTCATCGGCAAGGAACCGATCATCAAGGACGGCGTGCCGCAGGATCTGTTGCACTACACCGACCCGTTGCCGCAAGCACTGGTGCTGACGGCGATCGTCATCAGCTTCGCCATGACCGCACTGTTCCTGGTGGTGCTGCTGGCGTCCCGGGGCCTGACCGGCACCGACCATGTGGATGGCCGGGAGCCCAGGGAATGATGGCGATGACCCACCTGATCGTCGCGCCCATCCTGCTGCCGTTGCTGACGGCCGCGATCATGCTGATGCTCGGCGAGAAGCACCGGCCGCTCAAGGCCAGGATCAATCTGTTCTCCAGCCTGCTCGGGCTGGGCATTGCCGTGGCGTTGTTGCAATGGACGCAAACCACCGGCGTGCCAGGCTCCATCGGCGTGTACCTGCCGAGCAACTGGCAAGTGCCGTTCGGCCTGGTGCTGGTGGTCGATCGTCTTTCGGCGCTGATGCTGGTGCTGACCGGCATCATCGGCGTCAGTGCCCTGCTGTTCGCCATGGCCCGCTGGGACAGCGCCGGTTCGAGTTTCCACGCACTGTTCCAGATCCAGTTGATGGGGCTTTACGGCGCATTCCTCACCGCGGACCTGTTCAACCTGTTCGTATTCTTCGAGGTGTTGCTGGCTGCGTCCTACGGGTTGATGCTCCACGGCTCGGGCCGGGCGCGAGTGTCGTCGGGACTGCATTACATTTCGATCAACCTGCTGGCCTCGTCGCTGTTCCTGATTGGCGCGGCGCTGATCTATGGGGTGACCGGCACGCTGAACATGGCCGATCTGGCGGTAAAGATCCCGCTGGTGTCCGAAGCTGACCGGGGCTTGCTGCACGCCGGCGCGGGGATCCTGGCCGTCGCGTTTCTGGCCAAGGCCGGCATGTGGCCGTTGAACTTCTGGCTGGTGCCGGCCTATTCCTCGGCCAGCGCGCCGGTGGCGGCGATGTTCGCGATCATGACCAAGGTCGGCGTCTACACCTTGCTGCGCCTGTGGACGCTGCTGTTCTCCGCCCAAGCCGGGGCATCGGCGTTCTTTGGCGGGGAGTGGCTGATCTACGGCGGCATGGCGACCATCGTCTGCGCCGCCCTTGCGATCCTCGCCGCGCAACGCCTGGAGCGCATGGCCAGCCTTAGCATTCTGGTGTCGGCGGGCATCCTGTTGTCGACCATCGGTTTCGCCCAGCCGAACCTGGTGGGTGCAGCGCTGTTCTATCTGTTCAGCTCGACCCTGGCGTTGAGCGCGCTGTTCCTGCTGGCCGAACTGATCGAGCGCTCGCGCTCGGCCAACGAGATACAGCTCGAAGATGAAGCCGAACTGCTGCCCCGCCCCCTGGAATCCCTGCATCCCCCCAAAGGCACCAACCTCGACGACGACCAGAAAGCCGTGGTCGGCCAGGTGATCCCCTGGACCATGGCGTTTCTCGGCCTGAGCTTCATCGCCTGCGCCTTGCTGATCATCGGCATGCCGCCGCTCTCCGGGTTTATCGGCAAACTCGGGCTGATCGGCGCCCTGCTCAATCCGCTGGGCCTGGGCAACAGCGGCGACAGACCGATTTCCAACGCCGCGTGGGGCCTGCTGGTGCTGTTGATTGTGTCGGGGCTGGCGTCGCTGGTCGCATTCTCGCGCCTGGGCATCCAGCGCTTCTGGACGCCGGCGGAACGACCATCGCCCCTGCTGCGACGCCTGGAATGCGTGCCGATCTTCGCGCTGCTGGGTTTGAGCATTGCGCTGACCTTCAAGGCCGATCCGCTGCTGCGCTACACCCAGGCCGCCGCCGATGCCTTGTACAACCCGCAGCAATACGTGATGGCGGTGCTCGACACCCGCGTCGTACCGAACCCCACGGCCAAGGCGATCCCGCAGGAGGTGCAACCATGAAGCGTCTGTTTCCCGCCCCCTTGCTCTCGCTGGCCTTGTGCCTGCTGTGGCTGTTGCTGAACCTGTCGACCAGCCCCGGCAACCTGCTGCTGGGGGCGGCGCTGGGGTTCTGCGCGCCGCTGATGATGCGCAGGCTGCGTCCGCTGCCGGTGCGCATCCGTCGTCCGGGGGTGATCCTGCGCCTGGTCCTGCTGGTCGGGCGCGATGTGCTGGTGTCCAACCTCGCCGTGGCCTGGGGCGTGCTCAATGCCGGGCACCGCCCGCCACGCTCGCAATTCATCAAGGTGCCGCTGGACTTGCGTGACGCCAACGGCCTGGCCGCGCTGTCGATGATCACCACGGTGGTGCCGGGTACGGTCTGGTCGGAGCTGGCGCTGGACCGCAGCATTCTGCTGTTGCACGTCTTCGACCTGGACGACGAGGCGCTGTTCATCCAGCACTTCAAGGCGACCTACGAGCGTCCGTTGATGGAGATCTTCGAATGAGCCCCTTGCTGGCGAACGCGATCCTGCTGAGCCTGTTCCTGTTTTCCCTGGCGATGATCCTGACCCTGATCCGCCTGTTCAAAGGGCCGTCGGCCCAGGACCGAGTCCTGGCGCTGGACTACCTGTACATCGTCGCGATGCTGATGATGCTGACGCTGGGTATTCGTTATGCCAGTGACACCTACTTCGAGGCGGCGCTGCTGATCGCCCTGTTCGGTTTCGTCGGCTCGTTCGCCCTGGCGAAATTCCTGCTGCGTGGTGAGGTGATCGAATGAATACGCCCTTGTCGTTGTGGGTGGAAATCCCGGTGGCGATCCTGCTGGTGCTCGGCAGTCTGTTTGCCTTGATCGGCGCCACGGGCCTGCTGCGCATGAAGGACTACTTCCAGCGCATGCACCCACCGGCACTGGCCTCGACACTCGGAGCCTGGTGCGTGGCGCTGGCTTCGATCATCTATTTTTCGGCGCTCAAGTCTGCGCCTGTCCTGCACGCCTGGCTGATTCCGATCCTGCTGGCGATTACCGTGCCCGTGACCACCTTGCTGCTGGCCCGGGCGGCGCTGTTTCGCAAGCGCATGGCCGGGGATGATGTGCCGGCTGAGGTGAGTAGTCGGCGGACCGAGAGTGGTAGTTAGACAAAAGGATTTGTATCCACTGGACCGGCCTCATCGCGAGCAAGCTCGCTCCCACAGTGGATTTGCGGCGCACACAAAACCTGTGGGAGCGGGCTTGCTCGCGAAGAGGCCAGTATTGCCACTACAGAAACATCGATCAATCAGGCCCAGGCCACCGCCAACAACCCCGCCCCCAACACCACACACAACGGCGAATAAACCCAGGTGTCGAGCCGGGCAAACTCCGAGCCCTTGACCTCCTTGAAAAAGCCCACCAGCTCCGAATCGCCAATGGCCCGGGCAAACAGCAAGATCGCAATGGCACTGATCGCCCACTGCAACGACCAGTGATGCAAGGGTGGCAGCCACCAGCCCACCCGCCAGCACACCAGCACGGCGATCAACAGCAATGCCCCGGCCACCACCAGCGTGATCCAGCCTCGCGGCTTGAACGCCGGTTTCAGTTTTGCGCTGCCTTCCTGCGGTACTTGCGGGACCGCCGCCACCGCCGCCCACTCGCCACCCAACGCCCAATACACATGCACCAGACTGATCACGGCGAAGATCGTCACCAGCGACTGAGCCAACAACAGGGTCATGGTTCAGAGATCCTTGAAAGGGATATGAACCGAACATTGTAGGAGCTACCGCAGGCTGCGATGTCTTGATTTTGCTTTTTCATGACAAAGATCAAAAGATCCCGACCTGCGGCAGCGCCTACAGGGCGGCGGAGACTTTGTCCGCCACGTCCTTGGGCAGCCAGGCGCGCCAGACGTCCGGGTGAGCCTTCATGAACGCCTGCGCTGCCTGGCGCGGCGGCGTATGTTTCTCGCTCATTTCGGCCAGCGCCTTGTTCAGCGGGTCGATCGGGAAGTCGACCTTGGCAAAGAACTCGGCAATCTGCGGATATTGCTTCTGGAACGGAGTGGACACACCGATCGACAGCTTCGAAGCCAGGGAACGGGTCGGCCGTGGATTGGGGTTGTCGGCGTCGGTCAGGGTCTTCCAGGCTTCGGCGTCGAACGGTGGCTCTTCCAGTTGAATCAGCTTGAAGCGGCCGAGCAAAGGCGTAGGCGACCAGTAGTAAAACAGCACCGGCTTGCCACGATGAATGGACGAACTGATCTCTGCATCCAGGGCCGCGCCCGAACCGCTGCGGAAGTTCACGTAGCTGTCGTCCAGGCCGTACGCCTTGAGCTTCTGCTTGTTGACCACTTCCGAGGTCCAGCCGATCGGGCTGTTGAGGAAACGCCCTTTGGTCGGGGCTTCCGGGTCCTTGAATACGTCCTTGTAGCGTGGCAGGTCGCTGACGCTGCGCAGGTCTGGCGCCAGCGGCTTGATGCCCTTGGCGGGGTCGCCCTTGATCACGTATTCCGGCACCCACCAGCCTTCGGTAGCGCCCTTGACCGTGTCACCGAGGCTGACGACTTTGCCTTCGGCTTCGGCCTTGACCCAGACCGGGCTGCGACCGGCCCACTCTTCGCCAATGACCTGGATGTCATTGTTGGCCAGCGCGGTTTCCAGGGTGATGGTAGTGCCCGGCAAGGTATCGGTGGGCAGCCCATAACCCTTCTCGACAATGATGCGCAGGACATCGGTGATCAAGCTGCCGCTTTCCCAGTTCAGGTCGGCGAAGTGAATCGGCGCCTGGGCGGCAAACACCGGGGCGGGTATCGCCAGCAAACCGAAAGTGGCCAGGACAGCAGCCAGCAACCGTCGAAATCCGTTCATGCTTTTGCACCTCGTGCTGTTCACAGCAATAGCAGGATGGCCTGGCAGTAGACCGCGAAGCCTCTGAATACTCAGTCCAATGACTGTAGTAGAGGTTCCCGTTTTCGAGGTGCGTGGATCAGTTTTCGGAAATTTCCTGCAAACGCGCCAGCTCACGTCTGACCATGCTGGCGTAGGGCGCCGGTTGCAGTTGGTAAAGCTGTGACGCCACCCAGTTCAGCCAGGCTCCTTGCAGAAGGGTCTTGTGCCCTAACAGCCGCCGCGCTTCGTCTTGAGCGCTGGCCAGGTTCTGTTCGTGGAAGTCGGCGCGGGTCTGGGTCATCACTCGCTGGCCTTGAAGGTCACCAGTTCGCCCTTGCGCCACTTGGCCGCTTTGGCGGTCACGGCCTTGAGGGTCTTGGTCAGGCCTTCCTGCAGCTGTTGATGGGCGGCAAACACCATCACCACGCTGTGACCTTCCTTGAACACGATCCCCTGACCGTCGGCCGTGGTCACGAAGGCGTAATCGCCAATTCCGTAAACCGTCAGCTTGATGTCGCGGAACCTGATGTCCAGCTTGCCGCCTTCGCGACTGGGCAGCACGGAGGCGCTGAAATGATCGCCGACCTTGAGCTTGAGTCCGGGTTTGTCGTCCACCACCAGGGCTGATTCGGTGTCGATTTCGGCAATGTAAATGCCTTCAGCGTTCTGTTCGGTGATGTAAACGAAACGTGACTGAAACTGCTTGACCAGCTTTGCGCGCAAATCGCCCAGCACGAACAGGGCATGCATATCGAGATTACTTACTGCCAAGGAAACATCCCCACATCTGAAAAATGGTGCCGTACGCGAAAATAATCGCACAGCCAAAAAAGCGGCAATGCCGAAGGTGTAGCCAGAGAACCCGGATTGAAGTCCTGAATGAGCAGTGCACTCATTCATCACGAAGCTTGAGAAGACTACTGGAACGTCACTCGCGTCGTCCTGACTGGCGTTCGTCACAGGCTGAAGGAAAACGCCCTTCCTGCTGCCAGAAAATTATGGACTATCAACTTCGGGGAAAAATCTCACCAAGAGAACAAATTTTCCTACATATCCTCAGCAAAAAATTGCTTTAGATAAACATCATTCACCCACCAGTCAGGGTGATTCTAGAGCAGCGATGCTCCTGGAGACTAGCCAAAACGACGTACATACGTCGGTAAAACAATGAAAAGGACTTCATATGTGCACACTGACACACTTTGCCTATCCCTTGCTGCCTGACTCGGAAACAACAGCGATCTCGCAGCCGTTGCCGTTCGGCCGTTCTGAACCGCTTCCGGATGTCCCTCCCCGCCTGCGCTTTCAGGTAGTGATGGCGGGTATTGCCTTCTTTCACATCAAGGATATTTCTACAGGCTGTGTAAGAGGTTTCCGAGCCAATCATAACGAAGCCTGCGCCCTCGCCCGGTTCCTTGAATCACAGGGTTGACATGCCCGCCACGCTCATTTTCATCGACGTTTGGTCTGCCCGTCGACTTATCTCAGCCGTCGACGGGCAACTACTGCCATACTGCCCGCCCAATAAAACGGATCCGCAACCAATCGGATTGCGTTGACAACAACAATGTATTTCCAGGGGAAGTCTGCAACGTGACGGAATTTGATATCGGCGAGTTTTTTATCCGGGGTGAAGCCAGAGAAGTCGAGGGTGAATTCCAGGCCGTGATTGTCATGCGCGCCAAACCTCCGCTCAAGACCGTGACCTATCACCAGGTCGAAAAGGATCGCTGGTTCAAAACCCCGGATGTCGCTGCGATTGCGGCCCAGGAATCGGCCAGGGAACTGAAGGCGGCGGTCGATGCCGGGGCACTGAAAGCCTGATAGCCGGATTGGCGGTCTATGCTCTGTGTTGCGTTTGAACATCGTGATCGAACTCCACCCGTGCGGCGCCCTCGAAACCAGGAGACCGCACGTCGCCCCTCGACCCGACTGATGACCTGCAAGGAGATGAAGATGGAATCACCGACACATGACTTGAAAGGCCTGTTCGACCAGCTCGGCCTGGACTCGAGCCAGAAAGCGATCGACGACTTCATTGCCGGCCATTCCCTGCCCGACGACAAGAAGCTCATCGACGCCGAGTTCTGGTCACCGCAGCAGGCCGGCTTCCTCAAGGAACAACTGCGCGAAGACGCAGACTGGGCGCGGGTGGTCGACGACCTGAACCTGCGCATGCATCAGACCCACTGACCACCTCAATGCAGGCTGTCAGGTCGTTCGGCGTCCAATTGCGCCAACCAGGCAGCCTTGCACTCCTCCGCCTCGTCGCGACTGGAAAACGCCGTGCCCCGGCGCTCGCCATTGAGCAACACCACCCAACAAACCTTGCGTCCCATGGAGCGCAGATTGGCAGGTACGCCGCTGCCGATCATGACCGCGACATCAACTTTGCCTTGCATGCTGACCTCGAACTTCATTAGCAACCTAATTAATAGATATGCTAGTTAAATTTTCGACGAGGAAACAGCAAAACGCTGCACAGGTTAATTGCAGGATTTGTAACAATCACCCGGCAACCCGAGTTTCTAGCGCGGTTTTTCCGGCTTGTAGCCCAGGCGCAAACCGCCCCAATGCCGGCCCTTGAGCATGATCGGCACCGAGAGATCGTGCATTAACTCACCGGTGTCGCGGGTATAGGTTTGCAGCAGCACGGCCTTCTGATGATTGCCGCAGCGGATCCCGGTGCGGTCGGCGAACTTGCGTTTGGTCCGGTTCTGCAAGGCATCGACCTGCGCGTCCCCCGTCAGCGGCTGGCTGAACGCATGGTTGTGGGTCGGCACATAACCCTGCTGGGTGCAGGCGATGGCGAACACCAATCCTTCGTGACGCGGCAACAAGGGTTCCTGGATCGTTGGCAACACCTGATCGGTGTAGCGGTCGAAACGCGTCTGGTACTTGGTCGGGCTGGTGTTGGGGATGACCTGGTAGTTGCGGTCGAACAGATCGTCCAGGCTGATTCGACCGGCATCGATATCCGCCTCGAAACGTTCTGCAATCCGGCTCGCGCCTTCCCGGGCCAGGTCATAGATTCGCTGGTGATAATCATCCAGCCCCACCTCGGCCAGTCGCTCGCTGATGGTTTCGGCCTGCCCTTCCATTTGCACCGCCGCCTGGGCCAGACGCTGAGTCTGCTGGTCGCTGACCGCCAGGTCGCTGCGCATCTGTTCGATGGCGTGAAACAGGCTGTCGAGCTGTTCACGGTTGGTGTCTGCGCCCTGGGCGATGTCCCCGACCTGGGACTCGACACTGGCCGCCAGACGGGCAATGTTCTCCAGGTGCTGCCCCGTGCGCTCGACCTGCTCGACGCCGGTGTCGAGATCGCTGGACAGTTGGCGGATCTGCTCCACCACCTGCGCAGTACGTTGCTGGATATCGGCCACCATCTCACCGACTTCGCCCGTCGCGGTCGCCGTGCGCGCGGCAAGCCCGCGAACCTCATCGGCCACCACGGCAAACCCGCGGCCGTGCTCCCCCGCCCGCGCCGCTTCAATGGCGGCGTTCAACGCCAACAGGTTGGTCTGGCTGGCGATGGATTGAATCACCAGGGTCACGCGCTGGATATCATCGCTGCGCAGGCTCAAGGCTTCGATCAGTTCACGGCTGTTGCTGGCGCGTTGGCTGAGCTGGTGCATGCGGGCAATGGACTCGATCAGTTCCGTACGCCCCACCGCGCCGCATTGATGAGCCTCGCTGGCGGCGCTTAGCGCCTGGCGACTGAGCAGCGAGGTGGCGTGTTCGGTGGTAATCATGACCTCGGCGTTGCTGACGATCTGTGCCGCCGCCGAGAGCTGCGATTGCAGTTTTTCCGCCAGTTGCCGAACCGAGAACGCCACCCCGGCGGCCGAAAGCGCGTTATGGCTGGTGGTGTAGGAAAGATCGCGAGTCAATTCGCCGATGGCATCGGGGTTGTCGGGGGAAGCCGCCTGTGGGGTCGCGCGCGAACGCAAGCGAGGCAGCCAGATGATCAGTACGGCCAGGGGCAGGCCAAGGTAGAGCGACCCACCGCCCAACGTCATGCCACATAACAACAGCATCAGGGCGATGCTTTGCAGCGTCGGTGTCAGCCAGCGGTTTTTCGGCAACAGCACTGGTGCAGTCACTGCCGCAGCCAGAGACCCGTCTCTTGTCATCATCGTCACCCCGGAAAACTTCTAATTGTTGTCATCGCATTAAACGCCAGCATAAGGCCATTATCCATGAGCCTTTAGTCGCGAACCTTGCAGCAGATCAACAGAAGAATCGGGAAATCGCAGACGACAGAAAACAAAGATCGCAGCCTTCAGCAGCACCTACGGAACAAATGTAGGAGCTGCCGAAGGCTGCGATCTTTTCCAGGCAGCCCGGTATAACTGGGCTACCTCACAGAATCAGGCCTGACGCTGGTGCTTGTCGATTTGCTCGTGACGCTCTTGAGCTTCGATGCAGTACTTGGTGGTCGGGCTGATCAGCAGGCGCTTGAGGCCAATCGGCTCGCCGCTGTCGTCGCACCAGCCAAAGCTGTCTTCCTTGATGCGCTCAAGGGCTTGTTCCAACTGAGGCAGCATGCGCTGGTCGCGATCGATCGCGTTCACCAGCCAGGTGCGCTCTTCTTCGACCGAAGCCGCGTCTGCCGGATCGGCCGGGGTGTCCAGGCTTTCGATGGCGATGCGGTTCTGTTCGATGCGCTCATGGGTTTCGACTTTCATGTTCTGCAACAGCTCGGAGAAAAAAGCATGTTGCTCGGCATTCATGTAGTCATCCGCCGGCATGGCCAGCAACTTGTCCTTTGTCATTGATATCTCTATAAAAAAACGTGCATTAAGGCGAATTAGGGAGCGTTCCGGCAGACCTGGGCAGGCCATCGGAAAGGCGCCGTTTGTTCCAAGCGCCACCCGGCACTCAATTTACGAGGGGCGGCAGTCTAAGGCCGACTTGAGGCCTCAGCAACTGAAAAGACAGCGAATTTGTCCGACAAAGCCCTGAAAATGCTCTACGGCAGGCTTTGAGGCGGTAATCGGAGTGCGTTTATAGCAAGAAATTCAATCGAGCGGCTGTATATAGAAGACAAACGGCCTGCACGGGGCCATTTTCCCCGCCTTTTTCCCTGCCATTTGCATGGCTGCGAACCTCAGCTAAGGTTGTCCCTCCCGAAATGGCCATATAAAGGAAAGGACCATGAAGCTGATCGGTATGCTGGACTCGCCCTATGTCAGGCGCGCCGCCATTTCTGCCAAATGCCTGGGAATCACGCTGGAACATCAATCGGTCTCGGTGTTCCGCCACTTCGAACAATTCCGGCAGATCAACCCGGTGGTCAAGGCGCCTACGCTGGTGCTGGATGACGGTGAGGTGTTGATGGATTCGACGCTGATCATCGACTACCTGGAAACCCTGGCCGATAGCAGCCTGATGCCCGTCGAACCGGCTCGGCGCCTGCGCGCGTTGCGCCTGATCGGCCTGGCGCTGGCCGCCAGCGAAAAATCCGTGCAGCTTTACTACGAGCGCAACCTGCGGCCGGCGGAAATTCAGTTCGAGCCTTGGGTGCAGCGGGTCGAAGGACAACTGGTGGCGGCCTGGTCGGCACTGGAGCGGGAGCTGGAAAAGCAGCCACTGAAGACTGAGGGTGCGATCGAGCAGGACGGCATCACGCTGGCGGTGGCCTGGAGCTTTACCAACCTGGTGGTGCCGGATCAGGTGAGTGCGGCGCAGTTTCCGCGAATTGCCGCGTTCACGGCGTATGCCGAAGGGCTTGAGGTTTTTGTCAGTACGCCGATCGACTGACGGATTCATTTCGCCTCTTCGACCGCCATCGCGAGCAAGTCGGATCGCCGCACCGTCGCTCCCACAGGGAATCACGCGTTCCTGTGGGAGCGGCGGTGCGGCGATCCGACTTGCTCGCGAAGCTTTTATAGCTTCAGTCGAATCAATGCACAAACAACGCAATCAGGATAATGATCGGGATCGGCACGCCGAGAAAGAACAGCAGTAATGAACGCATGGTAGTTCTCCTGGATTAACGAATCGGTGCAGCGGTGACGTAGGTATCGGTTTCCAGATACACCACCGCATCCCGGCGACGACCGCCGAAGGTCGCGGCAAGGCTGGCGAAAAACGCGCCGGCCAACAGCGCAACGAACATCCACAACGTGGTCCACGCCGCCACTTTCGCAGCGGTGTCAGCGGCTTGTTGAGCGGCCAGCTTGGCGTCGGCCACGGCTTTCTGGGTGCGGGCATAGACTTCATCGACACGACGTTCGGCGTCGGCCTGAGTGAGGTTGGTCCGTTGTGCGACCAGTTGCGCCAGGTAAGTCCGGTCTTCGGCGGCCAGTTCACCCCTGTTCAGGGATCGCACAAAGATCCGGGTGACGGTGCCCCGGGCCGCATCATCGCTGACGGCAACCGGGCGATCATCACGGAACAGGCTGTCGACGAAGTAACCGTACTCATCGCCTTGGGTATTGCCCGCCGCAGTGCCCACGGCTTGCGTCGCGGCACTGGCCGCACCGCCGACCATGTTCGCCCCGGCCTGCACGCCACCACCGACCAGACTGCTGACCGACCCGGCGACCAGCGTGGCCGTCACCAGCGTCGCCACGCACCAGGCCAGAAAACCATGGGCCGTGTCGCGAAAGTAAACTTCATCGCCGTGCATGTACGCCCACTTCACCCGCAGTCGCCCGGCGATGTAACCGCCAAGTCCCGAAGCGACAATCTGGGTGAAGGCCAGCCAGACAATGGTCGAGATCCCCAGGCCTTTGGCGCTCACGCCTTCATTGGCCCAAGGCGACACCGCCGAAAAACCCAGGCCGAAGCCGAGCAACACCAGGATCAGCGACAACGCCGCCGCGGCAGCGGCACCCGCGAAAATCGCTCCCCAGGACACGCCGGACAGCGTCGTGGACTCGTCCATGGCGGGATAGAAACCGTCAGAGGATCTATTCATAGTTGTATCGCTCCAGGCAGAAAGATGGTGTTACAACTCTTCGAGGAAGGAATTGCAGTCACCGTGCCAGTTACGCACTTTGAATAAATCGTTGCGCTTCAATCGCTTAGAAAGTTTGAACTTCCCAGTCCCATGCAAACTGCAAGGAACAGGTTGAGCCAACGGGTTTTATGCATGGGTTATTTGCGCTTATAGCTTTTATTGCCACTGGGGGTCAGGCAGTAAACGCCGCCTCTTGGCCCGGTACAAAACGAACCGGTGCCACAGGAGCACCCCTGCGTGTCCTGGATAAACGCTTGTGGACGTGCCTGGGTCTGACCGCCGAACATGGCCGAGCAACTTTTTTTCGAGCCGCTGATGGAGCCGTCGTTACACAGGAACAGATCGCCGTCGCAGCGATCGATTCCACCCTTTTTGCCGGAGCAGGGTGTATTGCCAGCCCAGGCAGATGAACTGAACACACTGAACAACAACAGACAAATCGGCATCCAGCCATGGCGGATCGAGTTACGCACAATGCAGCACCCCATTGAAGTTATGGCTCAATGATATCAATGTTGCGAACGGGACCCCGCCCAGATGAAAGTTAATTTATTAAGTCGCGGTTTTTTCTTGGCAAAATGCTCGCAACTTCGTATTGAACTGCAAATCAGGCCAGCCTTATGACCCGCATCTTGACCATCGAAGACGACGCCGTGACCGCCCGGGAAATTGTCGCCGAACTGAGTAGCCACGGCCTCGACGTCGATTGGGTCGACAATGGCCGTGAAGGGCTGGAGCGGGCAGTCAGCGGCAACTATGACCTGATCACCCTCGACCGCATGTTGCCCGAGCTCGATGGCCTGGCGATCGTCACCACGCTGCGGACCATGGGCGTGGCGACGCCGATCCTGATGATCAGCGCACTGTCCGACGTCGATGAGCGCGTGCGCGGCTTGCGCGCCGGCGGCGACGACTACCTGACCAAACCCTTCGCCACCGATGAAATGGCCGCCCGGGTCGAAGTCCTGCTGCGCCGGCAGAACACCGTGACCGCCCAGGCCACCACGTTGCGGGTGGCGGACCTGGAACTGAACCTGATCAGCCACGAAGCGAGCCGCGACGGTCAACTGCTGACGCTGTTGCCCACCGAGTACAAACTGCTGGAGTTCCTGATGCGCAATACCGGGCAAATCCTCTCGCGGATGATGATTTTCGAAGAAGTCTGGGGTTACCACTTCGACCCCGGCACCAACCTGATCGACGTACACATCGGCCGTCTGCGCAAGAAAATCGACCCGCCTGGCAATGTCCCACTGATTCGGACCGTGCGAGGCTCCGGTTATGTCATTGCCGAACCCATCTAAAGGCTGGCGCTCCTCCAGCAGCCGTTTGCTGGCGCTCTACAGTTCGCTGTTCGTGATCTGGAGCGGGATCCTCATGGGGGTCATGTACTACGAGGTTTCCGCTTACCTGGACAATCTGGCCAAGCACTCACTGATGCAGCGCCAGCACCTGTTTTCGCGCTTCTCGGGCGAGCAACTGGTGGACGCCCTCGCCGTCAGCATGACCTTCGACATCCGCGGCATCGACGCCTATGGCCTGTTCGATGCCCGGCACCATTACCTCAGCGGCGCCCTGCGCTACATTCCGGACGGCTTGCCGCTCGATGGCAAGATCCACATGCTGCGCGACTGCGATGCCTCCGGCGACAATGATGACCAGACGCTGCCCGCCGACAGTTGCGACGCCGTGGCGACCCGCACCCTCGACGGCCGCTGGCTGGTGCTGGTGCGCGACAACGGTTCGCTGTTCGCCGTGACCCGCATCATTCTTCACGCGCTGTTCTGGGGGGTGACCCTGACCATCCTGCCGGGCATCGTCGGCTGGTATCTGCTGCGGCGCCGGCCGTTGCGCCGCATCCGCGGGATCCAGGCCAGTGCCGAAGCCATAGTCGCGGGCGACCTGAGCCGGCGCCTGCCACTGTCCAATCGGCGTGACGAACTGGACATGCTCGCCGCCATCGTCAACGCCATGCTCGAACGCATCGAGCGCCTGATGCATGAGGTCAAGGGCGTGTGCGACAACATCGCCCATGACCTGCGTACGCCCCTGACCCGTCTGCGCGCGCAGCTTTACCGCATGCAGCAGCAAGCCGGCGAAGGCTCGCCGCAGGCCATGCAACTGGACCTGGTGCTGGCCGAAGCCGACACGCTGATGGCGCGTTTCCGTGGCCTGCTGCGGATTTCCGAACTGGAAGATCGCCGGCGCCGCTCCGGTTTCGTGCAACTGGACCCCGTGGCGTTACTGCAGGAACTGCATGAGTTCTACCTGCCCCTGGCGGAAGACGACGGCCTGGTTTTCCAGTTGCACCTGCCCGCGTCATTGCCACCTCTCAACGGCGACCGGGCACTGCTGTTCGAAGCCGTGGCGAACCTGCTCAGCAACTCGATCAAATTCACCCCGCCCGGTGGTGCGGTGATCCTGCGCGGGGTCAATGCTGGCGGGCATACACGGATCGAAGTGCTCGACTCAGGCCCCGGCATTCCCGAGGCAGAGCGTGAAGCGGTATTCCAGCGTTTCTATCGCGCCGAGGCCGGCAATCAAAAGACCGGCTTCGGGCTGGGCCTGTCCATCGTCGCGGCGATTGTCAGCCTGCACGGATTTACGCTGGAGGTGGGCAGCAGCGAACTGGGCGGTGCGCGGTTGGTACTTGATTGTCGGGAGAGTTTGATACCGCAGGCCTGACAAACTCTTACAAACAATGATCACCCCCTGTGGGAGCGAGCTTGGTCCGGGCGGCGTTCCGACGATAGCGGAGTGTCAGGCGATATATTTTTACCTGACACACCGTCATCGCGAGCAAGCTCCCACAGGGGATTGGTGGTGTTTTCCGCTGGGTGAATCAGGCCGGGTAATTGGCCCGCAAGGCCTCAAGCCCACCCTGATAGATACTGGTAAACAACGCCTCCACTTCCTCATTGCTCACACCCACCGGTTCAAACCGCCCGGACCAGGTCACCCGCGCGCCCTCGCCTTGCGCCTCGACCTTGATCGTCGCCAGATAATCAGTCGCCGGAAAGGGTGCCTGCTCAATCGAGTAGCTGTAGGTTCGGCCCGCGTTGTCGAAGGTTTGCAGGCGTTCGATCACCACCGCGCCATCCGCCGTTTGCAGGCTGCGCACGCGCCCGCCGTCACTGAGCTCGCTCCTGGGAATGAACGGCAGCCAGTCCGGCAGCGAGTTGAACCCGCCAATCAATTGCCAGACCTGCTCGGCCGAAGCCGGGATGTCGATGAAGGCTGTTGCAGTTGCCATGAAATGCTTTCTCCAATCAAAAAGGTTCAGATGGCCAGGCTGTCGACGACACCGCCGTCGACCCGCAAGGCAGCACCGGTGGTGGCCGAGGATAACGGCGAAGCGATGTAGGCCACCAGATTGGCAACCTCCTCGACGTCCGCCACGCGCTGGATGATCGACGTCGGCCGGGCCTTGCGCACGAACGCATCGGCTTCGTCCCGGGCGCTGCGCCCGGATTCGGCCGTGGCGTCCTTGAGCATGTCTTCCAGGCCATCGGTAAAGGTCGGGCCGGGCAGGATCGCGTTGACCGTCACCCCGGTGCCGGCCAGGCGTTTGGCCAGGCCATGGGACACCGCCAGGTTGGCACTTTTGGTCACGCCATAGTTGATCATGTCCGCCGGTGTCGCCACGCCGGATTCCGAAGACAGGAAGATCACCCGCCCCCACCCCTGCTTGACCATGCCCGGCGTGTAGTGCCGGGACAGGCGCACACCGGAGATCACGTTGACCTCGTAGAAGCGCGTCCACTCACTGTCCGGGGCGTCGTAGAAATCCACCGTATTGAAGATCCCGAGGTTGTTCACCAGGATGTCGGCCCGTGGTTCGGCGGCGAACAGTTTTTCGGCGCCTTCGGCGGTGCCCAGGTCGGCGGTCACGCCACGCAATTGCGCAGCAGGAACACGCTGACGGATGCTCGCCAGTGCCTGCTCGACCTTGGCCGTATCGCGGCCGATCACCACCACCGTGGCGCCCGCCTCGGCCAGTGCCTGGCTGATACCCAGGCCGATGCCGGCGGTACTGCCGCTGACGATTGCCAGTTTTGCGCTCAAATCAATCTTCATGCTCAAGCTCCAGTGAGGGGCAAGGGCGCGCGCTCGGAGACCAGTTTCGCCTCACGCAACGCCTGCCAGAAAGCAGCGGGAATCACCGCCGACAGCGCGGCCACGTCTTCGGCAATCCGCTGCGGACGGCTGGAACCCGGAATCACCGCGGCGACTGCCGGGTTAGCCAGCGAA
Organism: Pseudomonas sp. GM33; assembly: GCF_000282295.1. Lineage (NCBI taxonomy): Bacteria > Pseudomonadati > Pseudomonadota > Gammaproteobacteria > Pseudomonadales > Pseudomonadaceae > Pseudomonas > Pseudomonas sp. GM33. Next base: position 13,130 of record NZ_AKJO01000074.1, on the reverse strand, counting down.
AACTGCAAGGCTGCGGCCTTGACGTCGACGCCATGGGCCGCCGCGATACGCTTGATCTGCTCGACCTTGTCGATGATCGCCGGGCTGGCCTTCTGGTATTCGAAGTGCGCGCCACCGGCCAGGATGCCCGAGCTGTAAGGACCGCCGACCACGATTTCGACTTGCTGCGCCAAGGCGGCGTCCATCAAACGCTGCAAGGCGCGATCATGGTCCAGAAGAGTGTAGCGACCCGCCAGCAGAAAACCGTCCGGCTGCGCTTCGCTCAGATCAAGGGTCAGCTCGCAGGGTTCGACCTTGTTCACCCCCAGGCCCCAACCCTTGATCACGCCTTCCTCGCGCAAGCGTGTGAGCACTTTGAACGCGCCGGTGCGGGCCTGGTTGAAGTACTCCAGCCATTGGTCGCCATAGAAATCCTGGGCGATATCGTGGACCCAGACGATGTCCAGGCGATCGGTTTGCAGGCGCTTGAGGCTGTCTTCGATGGAGCGCAGGGTCGCGTCGGCGCTGTAGTCGTTGACGATTTTGTTCGGCAGGCCGTGCTCGAACACCCCGCTCTTCTCGCCCAGGTCACGGGCGGCGGTGTCTTCGACTTCATCGAGGATCACCCGGCCGACCTTGCTGCTCAGTACATAGTCGTCGCGGTTGTAGCGGGCCAAAGCGGCGCCGAGGCGAATTTCCGACAAGCCGGAACCGTAGAACGGCGCGGTATCGAAGTAACGCACGCCGGCGTCCCAGGCGGCATGGACGGTGGCAATCGCCTCGTCTTCGGGAATGGCGCGGAACATGTTGCCCAGTGGTGCGGTGCCCAAGCCCAGCGCGCCGGGCAGTTTGTCTTTCAAGCTCATGGTGAATCCTCTTGAGTATCAGAGGTCAGGTGGCTGACCGTTGAGCCGATCCTAGATTGCGAGCATCGGACCGTCCAAGACATAATGTGCAGCACTTGAGTCCTTGAAGGTCTGACATGATCGACATCCGCCAATTGCGCTACTTCGTCGCCGTCGCCGAGGAAGAACACGTCGGGCGCGCCGCCGAACGCCTGCACATTTCCCAGTCGCCCCTGAGCCGGCAGATCGCCCAGCTCGAAGAGCGCCTGGGCCTGACCCTGTTCGAGCGTAGCCAGCAACGCATTCGCCTGACCCGCGACGGCCAGACCTTCCTCGCCGAAACCCGCGCCCTGCTGACCCACGCCAATCGCCTGGAATCCCTCGGCAAACGCCTGGGGCGCGGCGAGGAAGGCGGCCTGTGCATCGGCTACATCGAAAATGCCATGCACGCCGGCGTGCTGCCCAATGCCTTGCGCGTGCTGCGGGCCAACCGGCCGAACGTCCACGTGGCGCTGTACAACCTGCGCTCGGCCGAACAACTCGAAGGCTTGCGCCAGCGTAGCCTGGACATCGCCCTGGTCAGCGAACCACCGACCGAAGACGACCCGGACCTGCTGGGCTTCCAGGTGCTGGACGACCCGATGCTGCTGGCCCTGCCCGAGCACCATCCGCTGGCACAACAGACCGTGCTGACCCCGGCAGACCTCGCCGGTCAGGAGTGGATTGGCGTGCAACACCAGAATGTCGCCAGCCGCGAAAACTTCGTCAGCGCCTGCATCCGCGCCGGCTTCACCCCGGATATCCGCATGGAAGCCACCGGCCCGTTCACCGCCATGGCGCTGGTGGCCTCGGGACTGGGTATCGCCATGATCCAGAAAGGCTTGAGCCGCAACGCACCGCCGGGTGTGGTGCTGCGGGAAGTGCCGTGGATTTCCCTCACCCGACCGCTGTGGGCGGCGTGGCACCGGATCAATTTGCGGCCGTTGGTGGAGACTTTCCGCAAAATGTTGACCGAGCCTGAGTCCACCTCATGAACCTGTGGGAGCGGGCTTGCCCGCGAAGGCGTCGGCATTGCCAGCAATGTTGTCGACTGACACATCGCTTTCGCGAGCAAGCCCGCTCCCACAGGTTTCGTGCCCAGCCCAAAGCCATGTTTTTGTCGTGACAACCGCACATTAAACATCGACTGACCGCCCTTGTTTAACGGCTGTCAGCGTAACTTGATGAAAGCTACAGCGCCTTGCGTCATTGCCTACGGTTACGCCAGAATCCGCCGGCTTACGCGCCTTGAGTCCGGGCTTTATCGTTAGCCGGTCGCTGAAAAACAGCGATCGGGTTTGGTAGCCCGGAGTACTGCGCGTAGCGCCACTTCAAGCAGTTGCTGCTTTTATGGTCGTCATGCGCAGGGCCTCTTCGGGGGCGCCGGTTCCAGTACTCCGGTCTACCAACCTGTGCATGGCCACCGCCCTTCGTTTGGTAGCGAAAGTGATGGCTCCAATTTTTACAGTACTGGAGTTCTATCGATGATCAAACCAACACCCAACCCGCCAGAAACCGATCCAGCCTCCCCCTACGAAAGCCCCGACTCCAAGCAATTCCAAGAAGCCGCCGAACGCGCCCTCAATCACTACCTCAACCCCGCCGCCAACATCATGACCGTGCCTCACAAACCGTCCACCATGTTCACCATCAACCCCGACCTCGACACCGAAACCCTGCTGGCCCACGCCTGCGAATCGCTGGCCTCGGCCAATGTGATGACCAATGATCTGGCGGGTTTTCTGGAGGGCTCGCATCGCAACACCCTGCTGGGCATCGCCCAGGTCATCATGCTGGGTGAGTTGGCAGTGAACCGGGCGCTGGATCGACTCGATCCGCCTGAATAAAGCGCCGAACGTGTGGGAGCGAGCTTGCTCGCGATGAGGGAGCATCAGTTAAACGATGATGTGTCTGACGCACCGCAATCGCGAGCAAGCTCGCTCCCACAGGTATTCAGCGAACGCTAGATTCCGCAGGGTTTGCTGCTTTACTGAAAAAACCCACCCCCACCGAGCCATCACCATGAACCGCAACGACCTGCGTCGCGTGGACATGAACCTACTGGTGATTTTCGAAACCCTGATGTTCGAGAAGAACCTGACCCGGGCCGGGGAAAAGCTGTTCCTCGGTCAACCCGCTGTCAGTGCGTCGCTGGCCAAGCTGCGCGATCTGTTCGACGACCCGTTGCTGGTGCGCAACGGTCGGAGCCTGGAGCCGACCCCGCGGGCGTTGCAGATTCTCAAGGAGTTGCAGCCGGCGATGGACACCATTTCCGGTGCGGTCAGCCGGGCCAAGGATTTCGAGCCTTCCACCAGTCGCGAGGTGTTTCGCATCGGCTTGTCCGACGACGCCGAATTCGGGCTCTTTCCGCCGCTGCTCAAGCAGATTCGCGAGGAGGCGCAGAACGTTGTGGTGGTGGTGCGCCGGGTGAACTTTCTGCTGATGTCGTCGATGCTGGCCAGTGGCGAGATTTCCGTTGGCATCAGCTACACCACGGAATTGCCGGCCAATGCCAAGCGCAAGAAATTGCGCGACCTGAGTGTGAAGATTCTGCGCGGCGATGACCGTCCCGGCCCGTTGACCCTTGACGAGTTCTGCGAACGCCCTCACGCACTGGTGTCGTTTTCCGGGGATCTGAGCGGTGCCATCGACAATGACCTGGCCCGCATCGGCCGTTCGCGTCGGGTGGTACTGGCGGTGCCACAGTTCGCGGGCTTGCGGGCGCTACTGGCGGGGACTGACATGCTCGCCACCGTACCGGATTACGCGGCCAGTGCGCTGATCGAAGGCAGCAGCCAGTTACGGGCGGACGATGCGCCCTTTGAGATCAACCTGTCCGAACTGTCGATGGTCTGGAACGGGGTCAGCGATAACGATCCGGCAGAACGCTGGTTGCGTTCGAAAATTGCACAGCACATGGCGGCGCCACCGTCGGGGCATTGATCGACTGCAGGAGCACCGGTTCGGATTCGCGCAGGTACACCGGCATGTCGGTCACCGGTGGCATGGCCGGAATCTCGAAGTACATCTGCACCACCCAGCCACGGTGGTAGCTGGCGTGGTTGACCACATGCATCAGCATCGCGCCGGCGCTCATGGTGCCGCTTTCGCCCGAGACAAAGGTGAACTCCACCGGTCTGTCCAGGGAGGCATCGGTTTGCCGGGCGCTCCAGTCGCAGTACCAGCGGTCGATCTCTTTTTGCGCCTGGCGCAGCTCGGACAGGTCGGCATGCAGCAGATCGTGCGAGGTCTTGAAGCCATGTCCCCGGCCTTCAAGGTGCGCCCGCCAGATGCAATCCACCACGTAGACATGATTGAGGGTGCCGATCATGTTGTTGAACACCGACACCCGTTGTTTTTTGACTTCGCCCGGAGGAAGCGCCGCAAGGCTGTCAAACAAACGCTGATTGGCCCAGCGTTTGTAATCGGCCAGCAGGCAGGCAGTGCGTACAGTGATCATCAGAGGTCTCCGATGGCAGTAAGCGCACTCCCTAGCATAGACCCGATGCCCGCAAGGCAGGGTCAGCACCGATCATCGGTCGTCGAGGCGTTTCACCACGTACTCGGCGAGCGCCAGGCAACTGGTCAGCCCCGGTGATTCGATGCCGAACAGATTCACCAGCCCCGGCACGCCATGTTCGGCGCATCCGCTGACGAGAAAATCGGCGGCCGGCTCGGTCGGCCCGCTGATTTTCGGGCGAATGCCGCTGTAGGCCGGTTGCAGGCTATTGTCCGGCAACCCCGGCCAATAACGGCGGATCGCCTGATAGAAGCCCTCGGCCCGGCGGGGTTCGACGCGGTAATCAATGTGCTCGACCCATTCGACATCCGGCCCGAAGCGCGCCTGCCCGCCCAGGTCGAGCGTCATGTGCACGCCCAGTCCCGCACTCTCCGGAGCCGGATACACCAGGTGTCGAAAGGGTGCCCGGCCGCTGAAACTGAAATAGCTGCCCTTGCACAGATGCGCCTGGGGAACGCACTGTGCAGGCAGGCCGACGATAGCGCGCGCCACCTCGGGAGCGGACAGCCCCGCGCAGTTGATCACTTCGCGGCAGCGCAAGGTCATGGGTTGGCTGCCGCCCATGTGCAGCTCGAAGCCCTGGTCGATGCACAGGGCCGACAGCGACGGCGTGTGCAAGGCCAGCGTCGCACCGAACCGCTCGGCGTCGCCCTGAAGGGCCAGCATCAGCCCGTGGGAATCGACGATGCCGGTAGAGGGCGACCACAGTGCCGCAACGCAGGACAACGCCGGTTCAAGCTCCCGGGCCTGTGCGCTGTCGAGCCATTGCAGGTCATCGACACCATTAAGTCGCCCTTGCTCCAACAGACGCTGCAACACCGAGCGCTGTTGCGCATCGGTGGCCACGATCAGCTTGCCGACGCGTCGGTATTCAACGGCATGCTCATCGCAAAAAGCGTAGAGACGCTGCTTGCCCTCCACGCACAACCGCGCCTTGAGGCTGCCTTCCGGGTAATAGATACCGGCATGAATCACCTCCGAGTTGCGCGAGCTGATGCCCGTGCCGATCCCCGCCCCGGCCTCGACCACCAGCACGTCCCGCCCGCTCATGGCCAGGTGCCTGGCCACCGCCAACCCGACGACGCCGGCCCCGATCACCACGCTTTGAATATCGACGCTCAACGACCCTGCCTCCCACACCTGTTCTCGGCGCCGACGCCACAGAGCTCTCCTCACGGAACTCTCGTCGACTGCCACGTATCCTAAACTATGTGATACATCCCTTATGCTTCATGCAGTCGGAGGACACCGTCATGCGCCGCCTATTTATCATCTCTGCACTGGTACTTTGTTTGCCCGCAGGTTCGGCTCTGGCCAAAGTGGATGCCGGTGACGTCGCCACTTCCGCCGGGGTTTCCGCCTCGCTGTACTCAACGTTCAAAGACCACAAACTCATGATTCCCGCCCGCGATGACGCCTCCAGCTTCGTCGCCAGCGGCGGTGCGATTCGTGGTGCTTATCTGGAAGCGGTATTGAAAAAAATCCGTCAGGACAATCCCGCCCTCAACAACGCAAGCGACGAAGACCTGGCCCGCGCCATCCTCGTCCAGGAAGGCGTTGCCACCGATCACTGAAGACCGTCATCGCCAGCGGTGGGGCTTGTGACACCGGGATAGCGTTTCCAGCCCTGCCTTGCGTGCGTGCCAGTGGACATGCGTGCCCACCCGGCCACGAGCTGCGCGTTGATACTCACCCCGCCGCACACCACGATCACCACGTCATGGGCGTCGGCAATCGCCGGGTGATCCAGGTAGGCGATCGCCAATGAAACGCCGCACGCCGGTTCGACCAGCTGACGCAAATCGTTGGCGTAACGCACCACGCCCATGATCGCCTCATCATCACTGAGCACCACGCACTCATAGGGGAAATCGCCGATGTGCCTGACCGGCCAGGCGGCCACTTGCGCGGCCCCCAGGGACGTGGCAACCGTGTCGATTTTCGGCAGTCTGACCGGATGCCCGGCCGCCACCGCCGCGGCGAATGACGCCGCGCCTTCGGTTTCGCAGGCGACGATGCGGCAATCGGTGTGCCGATGACGAATCAGGCCGGTGAGCAACCCGGCCAGCAAGCCCCCGCCGCCCACCGATGCCACCAGCACGTCCACTGGCGGGCAGTCGGCAAGGATTTCATCGACCATCGTGCTGTGCCCTTCCCACAACACCGGGTGGTCGAAGGCCGGCACGAATTCACTGCGTGGGTCCTGGGCGAGTTCCCGGGCCCATTGATTGGCCTCATCCCAGACCTTGCCGCGCTCGATCACCTCGGCGCCGGTCTTGCTGATCCGCGCCCGGGTGCTGTGCGGGGTGGTGTGCGGCACCACGATGCAGGCCTTGAGCCCCAGGCATGCGGCGGCCATGGCCGTGGCCAGTCCCGCGTTGCCGCCGGAGGGACAGACCACCTTGCGCTTGCCCTGCTGCGCCGCCCGGCTGCACAGCAAGCCGATGCCGCGTATTTTGAACGAGCCGCCCGGTTGCAGGTTTTCCAGTTTCAGCCAGATACGGCGGGTCGGGGTCGACAGGCCGGGGTGCAGGATCAAAGGTGTGCGGATGTGAAGCATGTCGGTTCCTGTTACACGCCACCGGCTCGCCGAACAGGTCGACGAGCCAGCGGTGAACGGTCCTCTCATGCAAGTTTAGTTCACCCGGTCCGCAGACAGTCTCAGCGATAACGCGGCGCCGCCACGCTATTGCCAAACAACCCGGACAGTGTCTTGCGCTGGGCTTCGTAACCATCCCACTGGCTGCCATCGTGCAGGCCCGGGATGGTCACCGCTTCACCGGCCGCCAGGCCCGCGAGCGCGGCATCGACCATGTCTTCGGCGGACATCACGATCTCCTGCGGCAGGTTTTCCACCGGATTGCCGGCCTCGCTCCAGAAATCGGTGGCAGTCGCCCCCGGCAACACCGCCTGCACGCGTACGCCTTTGTCCGCCAACTCATGCTGCATCGACTGGCTCAGGGCAAGGACGAACGCCTTGGTCCCGCCGTACACGCCGTTGAGGATTTCCGGGGCGATGGCGACGATGGAGGCGATATTGACCAGGGTGCCGGCGCCCCGGGCAACGAAGCCGGGTACAGCGGCGTAGGCCAGGCGCATCAACGCCGTCACGTTGAGGCTGACCATCGCTTCCATGTCGTCCACGGGACTGGCCAGCAGCGGCATGACGCCACCGACCCCGGCGTTGTTGACCAGCAAGGTGATGCTGGCGTCGTTGCGCAGGATCTGTTCGACCCGCAGCGAATCCGCCTTGTTCGTCAGGTCGGCGACCACCACCTCCACGCTGCGCCCGGTCTGGTCGCTCAGATGCTTGGCCAGGGCATTGAGTCTGCCCCGGCTGCGGGCCACCAGGATCAGGTCGTAACCCTGGCGGGCCAGGCGGTCGGCATACACCGCGCCGATGCCCGAAGAAGCGCCGGTGATCAGTGCAGTGCCTTTGGATGAGAGAGCCATGGTGCAATTCCTCAAGGGTGAGGCGAGAGATTCGCCGGGTGCAGTCCGTTATAAAGGGACTTACGCCTGTCTCAAATGACGTTTAAAGTACGTTTTTCGGACATAGCGTTTGAGGACAGGCCGATGATCAGCGTGGCGTTCGTGGTTTTCGAGGGTTTCCAGTCCATGGCGCTGGCCGCCATGCCGGTGTTCGAGTACGCCAATTTCAGTGCCGCACAGACCCTGTATGACGTGCGCGTGCTGTCGGAAAACGGTCACACCCTGCGCGCCTCGGGTGGCTTGAGCGTTTGCACCGAGGCCTTCGACGGGCGCGTGTTCGACACCGTCATCGTGGTCGGTGGCGACTCGATCGTCGAACAGGCGCCCGAGGCCGTGCTGGACTACCTGAAGGCCAGCATCCACAGCGCGCGCCGCACCGCGTCGATCTGCTCCGGGGCGTTCGTCATGGCCCAGGCCGGCTTGCTCGACGGACGGCGGGCCACCACCCATTGGGCCTACGCCCGGGAACTGCAGGCGCGGTTTCCGGCGATCAAGGTCGAGGCGGATCGCATCTACGTGATCGACGGTTCGATCTGGACGTCCGCCGGCATGACCGCGGGTATCGACCTCGCACTGGCCATGGTGGAAAAGGACCACGGCGCCGAGCTGGCCCGGGCAGTGGCGCAGAAACTGGTGATGTACCACCGCCGCGCCGGCGGCCAGTCGCAGCATTCGGCGCTGCTGGAACTGGCGCCGAAATCCGACCGCATCCAGACCGTGCTCGGCTATGCCCGGGAACACCTCGCCCAACCCCTTTCGGTGGAGCAACTGGCTCAAGTGGCCAACCTCAGCCCCCGGCAATTCAGCCGGGCGTTTCGCGCCGAAACCGGACAATCACCGGCCAAGGCCATCGAGAACCTGCGTCTGGAGGCGGCGCGACAGATGCTCGAGCGCGGACGCCTGACCCTCGACCAGATCGCCCTGGAAACCGGGCTCACTGACCGCCGCCGCATGCGCGAAACCTTCCTGCGGGTGTTCGGACAACCGCCTCAGGTGATCCGGCGCAATGCGCGGGCGGAGGTGATTTGATCGCTCCCTCGCTCAACGTGGGAACCCTCGGTATCTACACTGAACATACCGGAGGTCTTTTTTGGAGGCGCCATGAGAATCTCGGCCAAACTGGCGTTTTTCGCCGTCGTCAGCACCCTCGCCTACCTTGCCCTGGCGATCTGGGCACTGGGCGGCTTCGCGGCTTACTTCAGCCACGGCTCACTGGTCGTCGTTGCCCTGGCCACCCTGGTCATGGCCGTCGCATCACTGTTCACCGAGGTCAACCTCAGTTCGGGAGAACGCGAAGACCGGGCCAATCGCTGGGTCCTCCCGGTCTTCGGCGTGATCGGCGTGCTCAGCGGCTTCCTGCCGGCCTATACCGACCGCATCGATTTCTGGACCTTTGGAGGTGAAGGCGTGCGCTGGCTCGGGGCACTGTTGTTCATTGCGGGCGGCGCACTGCGGTTGTGGCCGGTGTTTGTGTTGGGCAGGCGTTTCAGCGGGCTGGTGGCGATCCAGCCGGGGCATCGACTGGTCACAGAGGGCATTTACCGGCGCCTGCGCAACCCCAGTTACCTGGGGATGATGGTCATCGCCGTGGGCTGGGCGCTGGCGTTTCGCTCAAGCGTCGGCCTGCTGCTGGCGGCGTTGACCCTGATCCCGCTGATCGCCCGGATTCACTCGGAAGAAGCCTTGCTCAGGGCGCAGTTCGGCAGCGAATACGAAGCCTATTGCGCCCGCACCTGGCGGTTGGTGCCGGGACTTTACTGACTGCAACCCTATCCCCTGTGGGAGCGGGCTTGCTCGCGAAGGCATAGTGTCAGTCGCTATCAATGTTGACTGATACGCCGCTTTCGCGAGCAAGCCCGCTCCCACATTAGTCGGCGTGCAGGCGCAGACCAGCGGCATCCACCTGAACCCGGACCAGGTCATAGTCAACCAAGGTCCCATGCAGCGTCTCGATCGGCTGCTCATGGGTCGCCGTGACAATCATCAAATCCGCCCCCGCCGCTTCAGCCGCCAGAATCCCCACCGTGGCATCTTCAAAAACCAGGCACTGCCCAGGCTCCACGCCCAGGCGCCGGGCCGCGAGTCGATACCCCGCTGGGTCAGGCTTGCCGACCGTGACGTCCTCAGCAGTCACCATAACCTCAGGTTCGGGAATCCCCGCCGCCGCCATCCGCCGCAGCGCCAGCTCCCGTGGGGCGGAGGTGACGATCGCCCACTGTCTGGCCGGCAAGGACCGGAGGAATTTCGCCGCGCCCGCCACTTCGAATACCCCGTCGACGTCGTCGATTTCCGCTTCGGTGATCCACGCGGCTTCGGCCTCGGCATCCACCCCGGGCAAGCCCAGGCGCCTGATGGTGTCGATGGCGCGGGCGCCGTGAATGGTCGGCAGGAAGGATTCGACATCGACCCCATGGCGCATGGCCCAGGTGGTCCAGACCCGCTCGGCAGCGGCAATGGACGTCAGGACGGTACCGTCCATGTCGAACAGAAAGGCACGGTAAGTCGAGTTGAATACAGGGTGATCGGACAAGGAAAGGACCTCGCATCTGCCGGACGGATTTGCCCGGCAATGTAGCATCTGCGAACGGCTCAGTTGAGTCGTTTGGACTTGAAGGTCTGGCTCACACAATCGAGCAGCCCACCGATCATCCAGGGCTTCTTGATGAACGAGACCGCGTGCCGCACGCCGGAGCTTTCAGGGGTTTCGAAACCGGACATGATCATGATCGGCTTGTCCGGCCAGCGATCACCGAACTGGTTGGCCAGGTCCGCGCCATTGAGCGTGCCGGGCATGGTGATGTCTGTCAGCAGCATGTGCACCTGCGGCGCATGCTGCTCCAGATAGATGACTGCCGCGTCCGCACTGATGTGCGGCTCGACGACAAAACCTTCCTCCTGGAGAATCTCGCAGAGAAACTCCAGGATCAACGGGTCGTCCTCGACCACCAGGATCAACCCGTCAGGACGATGTCCGCCCGCCGTCGGTACTCGACTCATGACCGTGCCGCTCCCTGATTGCCTCAATGATTTCGCGGAATTGGATCCGCTGCCTAAAGGTATGAGCAGCACAAACCGCGGAAATTCATTTTTGATACAGACAGGTGACCGGCATCACGCGTCCGGATCAATCATCGATGTCTTTTTTCGGGGCTCAGGTCGTTCGGGGCGACAAAAAACCTGTGGGAGCAGGCCCCCACAGGGCCTGCGGTGATTGGACTTACTGAGACATTTCGCTTTTTTTCATTGCATCCTTGGACATTGCATCTTTTTTCATCGAGTCCTTGGACATGCTGCCTTTGGACATGGCGTCCTTGGACATCGAATCGGTTTTCTTCATCGCGTCTTTCTTCATCGCATCCTTGGACATCGAGTCCTTGCTCATGCTGTCGTTGCTCATCGTGTCAGCTGCAAACACGGAGGCGGCGCCAACGGCCAGGCACATGGACAGTACAACGGTGGTCAACTTTTTCATGATGAAACTCCTTGGAGCGTGGGTTGTGGAGGTGTGAAAGGGCCAGGCATCCGTCAGCTGCCACCGAACCAGTTGTAGCCCTGGTCTTCCCAGTAGCCGCCGCTGTAGGTGTTGCTGACGAAAATCGCCTGAATGTGTTTGGGGTTCTTGTAGCCAAGCTTGGTGGGCATGCGCAGCTTCATCGGGAAGCCGTATTCGCGTGGCAGCACCGCGCCGTCCCAGGTCAGCGCCAACAAGGTTTGCGCGTGCAGCGCAGTGGCCATGTCGATGCTGGTGTAATAGTCGTCGGCGCATTTGAAGCCGACGTATTTGGCGTCGGTGTCGGCGCCGATGCGCTTGAGGAAATCGCTGAAGCGCACGCCGCCCCACCGTCCTATCGCGCTCCAGCCTTCGACGCAAATGTGCCGGGTGATCTGCTCGGTCTGGGCCATGGCGCGCAGCTCGTCGAGGCGCCAGCTGCGTTTGTCGGCGACCAGGCCGCTGACCTCCAGGCGATAGCTCTCCTCCTCCACTGTCGGTGCCTCGTCGATGCCGTAAAACGCATTGAACGGAAACGGCCGTGTGATCATCGATTCAGGATAGGTCGGCGCCATGGCGTTGGGGTTGAACAGCCAGCCCTGTACCCGGTCATTGAAGCGCGACATGGACGACAGCGCGGTGTCGACGCTTTCGTTGTCGGTGATGTTGCAACCGGACAACATCGCCACGCCGCCGAGGGTCAGGCCACGCAGCAGGAACGAACGCCGCGAGCGGTCTTCGATTTGCGGGGCGAGGATCTTGCGGGCGTCGGTGAGGATCGAAGATTCGTCCAGCCCGGGGATCTGAATACGCTTTTTCATGCTTGCTCCTTGCGGCCGACAATCATGGCCAACAACGTTTTCGGTACCAGCGCGACCATCAGCAGATGGATCGCCACGAAGGCCACCAACAGCGCCATGGCGAAGAAATGCACACGGCGTGCGCCTTCGTAACCGAACATCAATTCACGCAGCAGCGGAAACTGCACCGACTTCCACAACACCAGTCCGGAGAGCACCAGCAGCGTGATGTCGACCATCACGAACAGGTAGGCGACGCGTTGCACCTGGTTGTAATGACTGAGGTCGGCGTGTGCGAGTTTTCCGCGCAAGGCGGCCCACAGGTCATGCAGCACGCCCTTGGGCGAAACCGGGAAGAAGCGCCGCTTCAGGCGCCCGCTGAACAGGTTGAAGGCCAGGTAGATCAGGCCGTTGATCGCCAGGAACCACATCGCCGCGAAATGCCACTGCAGCGCGCCACCGAGCCAGCCGCCGAGGGTGATCGACTTGGGAAAGCTGAATTCGTAGATCGGCGAGGCGTTGTAGATGCGCCAGCCGCTGGTGACCATCACCAGCACCGCCAGGGCGTTGAGCCAGTGGGTCAGGCGTAGCCAGCGTGGATGACTGGCCTTGGGTGAAGCAGTTGACTGCGACATGTCCGGCTCCCGTTTGTTGTTCGTTGGGGCCGAGTATGGGAGCCGGAAGATCGCCAAATCCTCACGTAAAGTTAAATTAAACGTGATAACTCATACTCGATAACCTGTGGCAGAACCTGTGGGAGCGGGCTTGCTCGCGAAGGCGGTGTGTCAGTCGACATCTGTATTGCCTGACACACCGCCTTCGCGAGCAAGCCCGCTCCCACAGGATTTGCGCAATTATGGTTAAATGCCGCCCCTTTCCACGCCACCGACCCGACCCGATGAACCCTGAAGCCCTCGCCACCCTCGACCAGCATCTGCTGACTGCCCTGGCAGGCGCCCCCGCCC